>DASVOW010000330.1:0-1652 GCA_036383155.1 Ktedonobacterales bacterium | reverse complement strand
ACCAGATCTTCGGGATGGGTGGTAGCAAGCTCGTAGATGTTTTCCAGTGTGATCGCGCCGGTCGGGCAGGCTTGCTCGCAGTAGCCGCAGAAGATGCAGCGCAGCAGATTCACATCGAAGACGCGGGCGTAGCGCTCGCCGGGCGAGACGCGATGCTCGTCGGTGTTTTCCTCCGCTTCGATGTAGATCGCGTCGGCAGGGCAGGCACCGGCGCAGAGGAAGCAGCCCACACAGCGCTCCAGGCCGCTCTCGTAGCGGTGCAGCACGTGCCGCCCGCGGAAGCGCGCGGGCAACGGGCGCTTCTCCTCCGGATAGGAGACCGTCGTGGGCTTCTTGCCAAACTCCTTGAGCGTCGTGCCCAGGCCCTTGAGCATTTCCATCGCCATAGTGTCTATACCCCGCCATGTATCTGCACTACTCCCAGATCGGGAGAGGTTTGCTTATTGTTTTGTCGCCTCGACCGCATTCGCGCTCGCCGGACTGCCCGCGCCAGTACCGGTCGCTCCTGACTTCGCCTCGAAATGCACCAGACGCACTGACGCAGGCAACTCCAGCTTCACGGCGGCACCGGTGGACCTTGTCGCCGGGCGGTGGCGGCGCATGGTCGAGTACGACACTCCACCGGCCACGAGCAGCACCAGCACGCCAAATGCGCCACTCCAGTACCACGGCTTGTCGAAGGCGACGACCGCCGCCGTCGCCACCAGATTGAGCACGGAGAGCGGCAGGAGCACCTGCCAGCCCACGCGCATCAACTGGTCATAACGGATGCGCGGCAGCGTCGCGCGCACCCAGATGAAGATGAAGAGAAAAACAGCAACTTTGAGCACGTACCAGACGATTGGCAGGCCGGGTATACCGCTCAGGCCACCCATCGTCCAGCCGCCGAAGAAAAGCGTCGCCGCGATGGAGCTGACCGTGATCATATTGATGTACTCGGACATCTGATAGAGGCTCCAGCGCAGCCCGCTGAACTCGGTGAGATAACCCGCAATCAGCTCTTGCTCCGCCTCAGGCAGATCGAAGGGGGCGCGGTTGACCTCGGCGGTCGCTGCGATGCCGTAGAGGACAAAGCCGAGCGGCTGCGCCAGGATGAACCAGATACCCTGATGCACCTGCGCCTGCACGATGCCCACCATGCTCAGCGTGCCGGAGAACATCAGCACGCCGGCGAGCGAGAGGGCGATGCTGACCTCATAGGAGACCATCTGCGCGGCGGAGCGTAGCGCGCCTAGCAGCGAATAGTTGTTGCCGGAGGCCCAGCCGCCAAGCACGATGCCGTAGACCGCCAGCGAGGAGATCGCGAGGATATAGAGGATGCCAACGTTGAGATCGGCGATATAGGGAGCCCAGGCCTGCGCCGTCGTGGAGGTACCCCAAGTCAGGGGGCTGCCAAGTGGCACTACCGCGAAGGCCGCCAGCGCCACGAAGACGCTGATGAGCGGTGCGATGAGGTAGACGGCCCGCCGCGCCCGCGTGGGGATAATCTGCTCTTTAAACGCCATCTTGATGCCGTCGGCCAACGGTTGCAGCAGTCCCAGCGGGCCGGTGCGGTTCGGTCCGACGCGGCGCTGGAAGCGAGCCAGCAGGCGCCGCTCGATCAGCGTCATATAGGCGAAGATCGTCAGCAGCGCCGCGATGACGATGATGCT
>DASVOW010000329.1:0-3454 GCA_036383155.1 Ktedonobacterales bacterium | reverse complement strand
ATCTCCGGCCCCATGGCTGTGCGCAGCATGCGGATGCGCCGCTCCAACGAGGCGTCCATGCCGTTCGGATCAGGCAGGTTCACGAGGAACCTCCATGGCGTCGGCATCGGTCCCCGACTGGGCATCCGCCTGCGTCGGGTCAGCTGCAGCGGGTCCAATGTCCTCATGGACTTCGCGCACCAGGCTGCGCCCGCGCTGGATCTGGCGCGCGAGCTGTTCGATGAACTGCACGTAGCGGGCGCGCCCCTGCGCGCGAGCGGCCTCCTGCTGTCCCTCGGGAACAGGGATCGAGACCGTCAAGAAGTAGCGGACGTAGAGCGCCACCGTCTCGATCAGCACGTTCTGGTCGCGCTCCAGGCGGTCGAACTGGCGTGAAAGCTGGTCCAGGCGTTTGGCGATGGCGGCCTCACGCTGGTCCTCCCCATCGGGCGAGAGGAACGAAGCCAGCGCCGCAGCGATCACGGCGGACTTCGACACGCCCTTGTGCGCCGCGATCTGGTCCAGACGCTTCGCGTGCTCCGGCTCGATGAAGATGTTCAGCCGGGCACGGGTCATAGCGCGATCCCGTCATCAGGGTCCAGTGCGACCAAACGCGCGGTGCGCATCAACTGCCGGTCCACGTCTTGCGGCCGCAGCGGCACGTCGTCTTCGTCATCAAGCACCAGCAGGCCCTCGCCGTCAGGCACCAAGGGCGCATCGGCGGTGAGATCCAGTTCGGGTTTGAGCTGGTGGCCACCCTCGTCGGCAAGACCGCCCGCATCGCCGCCAGAAGAAGTCGACAGTGCAGCCAGCGGTGGCAATCCGCTCCAGTCGTCAGGGCGCGTCGCGGGACGGTCCGCGTACGCGCCGGCAACCAGCACGGGCGCGGGCAGGACGCGCGTGGTGAAGTTCCGGTCCTGGTAGTACCGCAGCTTCTTCGCTTTGATCGGCGGATGGCCGGAGACCATCACGACCGCGTCGTCCTGCGGCAACTGCATCACCTCGCCAGGCGTGAGCAGAGGACGGGCCGTCTCCTGGCGCGACACCATGAGGTGGCCGAGCCATGGCGCGAGCCGGTGCCCGGCGTAGTTGCGCTGGGCGCGCAGCTCGGTCGCTGTGCCAAGCGCCTCGGAGATACGCTTGGCCGTGCGCTCATCGTTCGTCGCGAACGCGATGCGCACGTGGCAGTTGTCCAGGATGGAGTGGTTCTGGCCGTAGGCCTTGTCGATCTGGTTGAGCGACTGCGCGATCAGGAAGGCACGCAGGCCGTAGCCCGCCATGAAAGCCAGTGCGGATTCGAAGAAGTCCAGCCGCCCAAGCGCAGGGAACTCGTCCAGCATCAGCAGCAGCTTGTGCTTGCGTGCAATGCCGTCTGAGCCGTCCAGCGACTCCGTCAATCGCCGGCCGACCTGGTTGAGGATCAAGCGAATCAGCGGCTTGGTGCGGCTGATGTCCGAGGGCGGCACGACCAGGTAGAGCGAGACCGGATGGGCAGCCGAGATAAGGTCGGCGATCCGCCAGTCGCAGCGCGAGGTGACTTCGGCGACCGTGGGGTCACGGTACAGGCCCAGAAAACTCATCGCGGTGGATAGCACCCCCGAGCGCTCGTTGTCGCTCTTGTTCAGCACTTCACGTGCAGCCGAGGCGACGACGGGATGGACCTCTTCACCCAGATGCCCGGTGGTCATCATCCGGTGCAGCGTCATCTCGAATGGGCATGCCGGATCGGACAGGAAGTTGGCCACACCGCGCAGCGTCTTGTCCTCGCCGGCGTAGAGCACGTGCAAGATGGCACCGACCAGCAGGGCATGGCTGGTCTTCTCCCAGTGGTTGCGCCGCTCCAACGCGCCTTCAGGATCGACCAGAATGTCGGCAATGTTCTGCACATCTCGGACTTCGTACATGCCTCGCCGTACTTCGAGCAGCGGGTTGTACGCTGCAGACTTGGCGTCAGTCGGGTTGAATAGCAGGCAATGCGAAGACCGCGCGCGCCAGCCGGCAGTGAGGTTCCAGTTTTCGCCCTTGATGTCGTGGATCACTGCCGAGCCTGGCCAGGACAGCAGAGTCGGTACGACCAGGCCCACACCCTTGCCGGAACGCGTCGGAGCAAAGGCCATCACGTGCTCTGGACCCTCGTGGCGCAGGTATTCGGCGTCCCTGTGCGCGGTCTTGCCAAGGAACACACCGGCAGGCCGAGTCAAGCCGGTTTCGGCAATCTCCTCGTTCTCGGCCCATCGAGCGGAACCGTAGGTTGTGACGTGCTTGGCCAACCGTGAGCGCCAGATCGCCATGCCAATGGCCGCGCCCGTGGCCAGCAATCCGCTCGACGCGGCGATGACCCCGCCGCGCTCAAATACCTCGGGTGCATAGGCACCATAGAAATACCACCACTCGAAAAGCTTCCACGGCTGGTAAACCGGCGAATGCGAAACGCGGAACCAAGGTGGTCCAAGCCTGGCCTGATTGCCAAGCGCATGCGCCGTCCACTGCGTGCCAGTCCATAGGCCGCCGAGGGCGATACCCAGCACCACAACAATCTGTCCGAACAAAATACCGGTCGCACCCCGAGTCGGCATGGGCTACTCCTCCTTTGCGTCTGGATTCCAGCGCGTGCATGCTCCAGCGGCACCGCTTGCCCGAGTTTGGAATCGAGGCCCCAAACCGCACACCCATGGAAGAGCGATGGGGCGGGTTGTGGCGTAAGCTGGCGGAAGAAGCTGGGGCCGTACGACAGAGTTGCGCTTTTAATGCGTTTAACTCGTCAGCGAGTAGCAGCATCGAGGCAACTGCGCGAACTGTCCAAGACCGATCACGCCATGCGGCGCGTCGTAGGAGCGATAGCTGTAACGACTAATGCAAAGTTTTGGTGTGCGCAACAAATCGTTGCAGCGAATGCGGTAGACCGAAGCGCTGGTGTTTGTGCAGCACGAACGTGGTGATACGCTCGTCCTCGTGCAGTGGTACGGCCACAACATCCGAGCGGCACAGCGTGGCAACGTGACCCGCGTCTGCCAAGCCCACTCCCAGGCCTGCAGCGATGCGCGTGAAGTAGCCGCTCAGCGTGGAGGCTTCCCCTGCGAATGTAGGAATCGTCGAGTGGCGTTGCGCGATAGCCCGAATCTGATGCAGAAGGCCCGGCAGCCGATCGGCATGGCAGGACAGGAGCGGAAAGGCCAGCACCTCGGTGATAGGTAGCGTAGGCTGCAATGCGAGTTCATGCCCAAACGGCAGCAGTGCCATGGCGCGGTAACTCCACGCGGGCTGCTGCGAGATGGTGTCGTCATTCGGTAGACCGAATGAAAAGCCAGCATCGAGCTGTTCGCGCTGCAATGCTGCCGCCAACTCCGAAGCACGCATCTCGGTCAGCTCCAGGGGCACCTCCGGGGCCACTTCGCGCCAGCGTACCAAGCACTCGGAAAGTTTGGGTTGCGCGATTCCGTCGGCCACCCCGATTCGCAACGGTGCGCGGAAGCGG
>DASVOW010000328.1:0-3599 GCA_036383155.1 Ktedonobacterales bacterium | reverse complement strand
TCCGCTCGATAGGCCGTTGATGGTGCAGGTGGGCAAGAAGACGGACTCTTTCAATGCTTGCCCACTGAGATTGCCAGCGAAACGCGAGATCTTATAGAAGGCTTTCTGTTCCTCATCCAGTGATGGCATGGAGGCCAGGAGTTCGCGTTGGCGCGCGGTCGGGGGGCGGACGTCGTCGTAGAAGCCGGGGATCAGAATCCGCTCCTGCTGATCTTTGAGTGTACTCAACGCCCAGACCAGACGCCAGGCGGCATTCGGCAGGTAACTATACATGCCGGAGTGTGCATCGTTCGTGATCGTTCGTATGCGCAACGTGACGCTCACGATCCCGCGCAAACCAAGATACATGAAGGGCCGATCATCGATATCTAACCCTCCGCTTTCCCAGACACACACATCTGTCGCGAGCCGGTCCCGCTGATCTTTGATGATGGCATCGAGATGGGGGCTGCCGATCTCCTCCTCGCCCTCGATGACAAACTTGACGCGGCATGGTGGCTCACCATGCACGGCGCGCACCGCATCAAATGCTGCCAACCGCGAGACGATTTCCCCTTTGTCGTCGGCGATGCCACGGGCAAACAGTTTGCCATCTCGTAGTGTCGCCTCAAACGGAGGAGAGTCCCACAGGTCGAATGGCTCGGGCGGCTGGACATCGTAATGGTTGTAGTAGAGAAGCGTCTGCGGGCCGGCGCCGTACTCGCCAATGACGACGGGATGCCCGCCAGTCTCCATTACCTGCGCGCTGATGCCACGCGAGCGGAGCAGCTCTGCCACCAGATCGGCGCACTCGCGCACGCCCGACCCCTGAGCAGAGACGCTCGGCTGATTGCAAAGTCGGGTCATTTCCTGAAGGTATTCCTGTAGATGTTGCTCTAGATACTGATCCAACTCGCTCGTCTTGTCTGTCATCAGTGACTCCTCATCGCTAGCGAACTTGCAATATGATCTTGCCGCGTCCGTGACTGCTTTCCAGGCGGCGGTGGGCTTGTGCCACCTCCTTCAGGGGCAAGACCTGATCGATGATGGGGCGCAGATGCCCTGTGTCTACCAATCCGCGCAACGCCTCCAATCGTGCTTGATCTGGGCGCACAAGGATGCCATGGAGCGTGAGATTATGAAGGATCATCAGGTCGAGATCGCCTTCTATCCCCGCTATCGTCGCCGCCCGACCAAACGGGCGGATGACTTCCAGACTTCTGGCAATCGTCTGGCCGCCGACAAGATCGGCCACCGCGTCCATTGGCCGGCCAGCTATTGCAAGCGCCTCGTGCAACACATCCTGGGTGGTATAGTCGAGGCAGGCGGCGGCGCCAAGCTTCCGTAAGAGGGGGTGGTGCTGTTCACGGGCTACGGCGATAACGTGCGCACCTTGCGCTACTGCGATCTGGAGCGCAAGGATTCCTACTCCGCCCGCGGCTCCATACAGCAACACCCACTCGCCCTCAGTCAGCGCGAGGCGGCGAATGATTGTCTCATAGGCCGTTCCCCCAGCTAAAGGAAGCGCTGCAGCTTCGATGTGTGACAGTGTGCGAGGCTTGCGTGCGAGAATGGCCGCGCCTACCACCTGATACTCCGCGTACGTTCCCCACTGCGTGTTTTGGAAGTCCGACATGTAAAAGACCTCATCGCCAGGCGCAAAGGTGGTCACACCTGGACCCAGGGCATCGACGACGCCAGACGCATCACAGCCCAAGATCGCGGGAAGCTGTATGCCAAAGCGGGCGCGGCGTCGGTTCCCCGTCTCGACCGGGTTGGTGCCCGCCGCATAAATGGCCACGCGCACTTGTCCAGGTCCAGGCTCTGGCAAATCAATCTCACGGGGCTGGAGGACATCAGGATCGCCGAACGCTTCGATAACGATAGCACGCATGATGGAAGGGTTCCTTTCGACCAGATAGTGAGTTAACGCGCACCCCTACGGCTCAGTAGCTGTATCATGTTCGTCTGAAGAAGTCGCCCGCCGATGTGAATCCAGTCCCTGTCTGGGAGCACCGGGTTCTGTATGCGTGGGATAGAGCCCAATGAGCCACTCGTACCATTGGAGCTCCTGGCTGTCATGATCAGGAGCAAGCGAGAGAAACTCATCCATCAAAGCATCCAGGCGAACGCGAAATTGCTGTGCTTGTGCGGGTGAGAGGCGTGCCCAGCACCGTCCAAGATCGAGCTTGCGCTCTACCGGCGCATCATCGGTCAACTCGATCAGGCCCTCCCGGACACTCTGTTGAATGTCTTTTCTGGTTTCATCCAGCACCGCCGAGAGGAAGACATCCAATCCGGCAGTTGATGAAGAAGTTGCAGTCGATGAGGAAAAGAGCGCGTGATCCACCGAAAGCTTATAAGCTGTCGCCTGATAGTGTTTTTCGAGAATGCCATTGACTACACGCGTCTCGTACACACGAATCAAGTGATGCTGCTCCAGGAGTCTCACATGGTAATAGAGTTTGGAGACGCCGATTCGCAGGACTTCATTGAGTTGCTTGACGGTTTGAGGCTGGCCGCGGAGCAGGTCGAGGATGCGCACCCGAAGCGGGTCAGCTACCACGTTTAAGGTCTCCAGGTCATTGATCATGAATACTTCGATTGGCGGGTCTGTCTGACACATTTCGTTTTGTTCTGACATAAAATTTCCTCCAAACGTAAAAATAAATCTGAATGAAGTGTAGCGGCGAGGAGAGAAAGAAGTCAAGGGGGAGAGTATGGGGATGTGTTTTCGTGATCAAAGCCCTTGACAATGGCGGATCATCATGCTAAACAAATAGCACGTGCTGTATTTGTGGAACGTATTACGGAAACGGTCTGTGGCGCTGCGCTATGCGCGAGTAGCGCCAGCACTTGAGTCGCAAGCGTTGGGGGGTGAGGACCATGGCAGCATCAGAGAAAGCCGATCTCCGCGAATACACGGCAGGGGCGCAGGTAGGTGTATTGCCCGACGATGTGCCGGTGCGGATGCCCAATCTGCCAATAAGTACGGAGGTCACCACTGAACAGCAGCTCAAAGCATTTGGTGATCCGGTGCGCACGCGCATCCTGGGCATTATTCAAAATCAGCCGGCCACGGCGAAGCAGATCGCCGACCGATTGGGTTACTCTCCCGGTGCAGTCGGCCATCACTTGCAGGTGCTGGAGGAGGCGGGGCTGGCGAAGGTAGTGGCGAGGCGGCTGGTTCGTGGCATCGTCGCCAAGTATTACACTCGCACCGCCCGCATCTTCAACTTTCATCTGCCAAAGGAGATTCGTGGCGCGACGACCGTTGCCTTCGACATGATGACCCACGTGCGGGATGAAATGGCGGAGGCGGAGGCGGCCCGATCGGAGATGACGGAAGTTGAGGAGGAGGAGGCGCTCTCCAGCAGCGGCTTCCCGCATGCGCGTATCTCGCTTGAGCGTGCGCGTGAATTCGAAGAGCGTCTTAGCGCGTTGATCGACGAATTCACCAGTGAGCCGATTGATCCGCGTGGGCAGGTCTACGGCTTTGGCTACGCGTTCTTCCTCGCGCCGCCGTATCTGCAGGTGCCGGATACCGACAATGGTTCAGAGGGCGAGACGGAGGCAAAAGAGCCGCCCGCGTCAGGAGCATCAATGGAGACGCCGGAGCG
>DASVOW010000327.1:0-2578 GCA_036383155.1 Ktedonobacterales bacterium | reverse complement strand
CCGCCAGCGCCGGCATCTGGCCGCCCGGCGAGACCGCCACCCCCGATCAACTCGTTGCCGCCTTCGACCCGCGCCTGATCACATCCACGCCGACGCCTGTGAGCCTCGTCTGAGAGAGTGCCATTCCCTTTAGTCGCATTTTAGTCGCGTTTTAGTTGTGTTAGTCGCGGCGCTCGGTGCGCATCGGCCGGAGACGCGCAGGCAATGTGTTTGGCTCGACGGGACGCCATTCGACATCGAACGCGCCACGATAGCCAAAGAGCGGCCCCCACGTGCGGTTATGCACATTCACGTCGATATGAAATCGCTGGTCGGCGTCGTCATACCACTCGCAGACATCGGCGATTCCCGAGAAAAACAGCGGGAATGAGAACCCGACTACGCCCTCGTAGAAGCGTTGCGCCCCCGAGCGGATCCGCAAGCCGCCACGCTCGTCCACTGCGAGATCGAGGTCTACCGCCAGATGCTCGTGGCTCCCCAGGTAATCGACGATACGACCGCGCCGCTGGTTATAGACCATGTAGGCGTCGAAACGCCGTGTCTTGCGTGTCTTGAACGTGCGCACCCAGGTCACGCTCTCGCGTCCAGCATCGTCCACGAAGGCGTAGTTTTCAATCGTGAAAGGAACGTTGCGCCCGTGTTCGGGAAACATGATGCGGCGCCAGGTGCCGACATACAGAAAGGGCAGCGTATAGAACGCGCCATGCCAGATGCGCTCCATAGTCCCGCTGCCGATCGCCGCGAGGCCGCCGGCGCTCGTGAGGCCGAAACGTCGCTGTATCTGTGGGTGGAGACGGTGGAAGTCTGATCCCATTACCTGCTCGTAGATCGACCTCATGCGCTCTGCTCCTGGTGTGTGCGGCGTCTGCGCAGACACCGGCCGGCGAATGGACTCCCCGCCCTGGCGAGAAAGCCGATGAGCGCGAGTGCGATCACGGCAACATTGAGCGTGACGGGATTGAAGGCCGCGCCGAGATACAGTGGCGACGTGAGTGCGACGCCCGTTGCCGCCAGCAGCATCAAGAAGATAGTTGCGAGGAAGGGCCAGTGCTGCCGCCATGTCAGCAGGAGCAGCACACCAAAGGCGACCTCTGCCAGGCCAAGCAGCCGCATCACCAGATGCACGTTGGCAGGCGAGACTCCGCTGTTGAGCAGCAACGCCACCTCGTCGTGCTGAGTGAGCAGTAGTTTGGGAACGAGTCCGTGGTAGAGCCAGATAAACGCCAGCACGATCCGCGAGACGGCGTGCATAATGGCGTTGCGACGGGCGCTGGCCGGGTCGATCCCTCTCTCAATCCAGAGCCGCAGCCGGTCGAAGCTCCAAGCTGTCGCCCAGCCCATCAGCGGACGGAAGATCGCGCGGTCAATCACCTTCCCGACGAGGCCGAAGCGGGTGGAGTAGTCATACCACGTGAGGAACTGCACCCCCTGCTCATGTTGGACGTATTGCCAGTACCCAGAGCCTTTCCGGATGATTGACCTGGGATCGTCAGACCAGAAGGTGAGGGCGGAGGTGTGGCGCTCCGCCTGCGCCTTCTCTCCAACGCTCTCACCTTTGCCGCGAATCGCCAGGCCGAAGCCGATGCGCGTCTCATACAGAAAACGCTGTGGCTCAGCAGGGTCAGGGCGTGGCAGATAGGTGATGTGCGAGAAGCGCAGATCCCACTGCTCATGAAGCTCAGGTGTCTGTGTGCGTTGCCAGAGCTCTTCCATGCTGCCGTGAATGAACGTTTCCACGTAGATGCCCATCGGCGGCCTGCCCCTTTCCGCTGGCTGAGTCGGCGCCTTGGTCGGCGTATCACGGGACTCCTATAGAAGCATAAGGGCAGTGCGCACTATTGCCATCAGGTGACAACCCGGCTTTTTATCAGGTGGCGTCTCAGAGCGCTTGCATGCTCGGGCAACATCCTGGCCTGACCTGTGCGAGAGCATTCACCCTTTATGATAGAATTGGACCTTGGGAGGCTATGTGTGGCCTCGTTGTCTTGCCGCTGAGGAACATATCCCTATGTCAGTATCGCAACGCGACGAACAGACTTCATCCACCGACTCGACGGACCAGCGAGACCGTCTCCTTGACATAGCGGCACATGAGCTTCGCACACCGATCACCTCGCTCAAAGGGCACATCCAGCTTCTCCAGCGGCGCCTGCGCAACCAGCCCGAGCGCGAGTCGGATCTCGCGGAATTGCGCAAGATGATCTATCAGGTCGAGCGGCTCAACCACCACATTGACATCCTCCTTGGCGTCACCCATCTCACCCAGGATCGCTTCGAGATATTCCCGACCGCCTTCGACCTGTCGGCAGAGGCGCGGCGTATCGTCGATCTGCTCAACGCGGGATCCAGCGCCCAGCCCATCATACTCACTGCTGACGAGCACATCGTCGGCGAATGGGATCCGCGCCGGATAAAAGAAACCCTCCTGGCGCTCCTGACAAACGCACTCAAATTTAGCCCGGATGGCGGCATCGAGGTGCGGCTGACCCGCAAAGGTAACACCGCCCTCGTCGAAGTGCATGACCGTGGCCGTGGCGTGCCGCCGAAAGAGCGCGAGCGCATCTTCGAGCAGTATGTC
>DASVOW010000326.1:0-8192 GCA_036383155.1 Ktedonobacterales bacterium | reverse complement strand
CTTGGTTTTGAGAAAGTAAACGACCAGCCCATGAGCGAAACTGAGCGCTGGGTGGAAATCGCTCTGCCCGGCACGGAGACGCATCTCATGCTCGGTCTGCGCGGCCAAAGCGGCATGAACAATCGGGGCATGACCGGCTTCGTGCTGCATACGGACAATATCGAAGAGACCTGCGCGACGCTCAAAGATCGTGGAGTCACCCTGACCCAGGAGCTCAAGACTGAGCCCTGGGGCAAGTGGGCCCAGTTCGTGGACCTCGACGACAACGAATATGGCATCTGGGCGCCTGCCTGGTAGATTTTCTTGCCCGCAAAACCAACCTCCCATGCTAGCAGGTTGGTTTTGCGGGATTTTTTTATCAGACGCACGCTCTCGAAGGGGATGTCGCTGCGTTCATATTCAGTTTACGTTTGGGTGGTATGTTACTTTTGATTGCGGGCACATGACGCCCGTGCCGGTGAAAAGAGGCGGCAGGTCGCAACGCCGGAGGCTGGATAGTCGATCCGTGTCTACCCTCCATATAACCTCCAAATACAGCACAGGAATTGAGCCGAGCTATGAGCGCGATCCTGGTCGTGGACGATGATCCGCATTTGCGGGAGCTGGCGCGAGTCTTCTTGCGGCACGAGGGATTTGACGTGTATGAAGCGGGCGATGGGGTAGAAGCGCTCGCACTGCTCGAGCGGCTCAAGGTGGAGCTGGTGATCCTCGATATCATGATGCCGCAGATGGATGGGTGGGAGCTGTGCCGTCAGCTACGCGCGTGGCAGGACATGCCCGTGCTGATGCTCACGGCCAAGGGCGAGACCAGCCAGAAGCTCAAAGGGTTCCAGGTGGGCGCCGACGATTATCTGGTCAAGCCGTTCGAGCCGCTCGAATTGGTGGCCAGGGTCAAAGCGCTGCTGAAGCGCTATCGCATTGCCACTTCCCAGCGTGTCGAGCTGGGGGAATTGCTCATGGATCGTAAGACGTTTGAGGTCGCGGTGCATGGGGAACAGCTTACCCTGCCCCTGAAAGAATTCGAATTGCTGTTTAAGCTGGCAGGCGCACCGGGAAGGACGTTCTCACGCGACCAACTGATCGAGGATATCTGGGGGTATGACTTCGCGGGAAACGACCGCACGTTGGACGTGCATATCAACCGGCTGCGCGAGCGGTTCCCCGAAGAGCGGCACTCCTTCAGGATTCGCACGATCCGGGGGGTGGGCTACCGTCTGGAGGTGCGCGCATGACGCGGGGGCACGTGATGCAAATCGCCGGGGCGGTATCCCTCTGGCTGCTCCTCCTGATCGGTGTGGCGACGGGGACGTATTTCTTGACGGGGACGGTGTATTCCGCTGCCGGCGCTGCTCCTGCCCCAGTCGTAGCGCAGGTGATCGACGTGGTGCTGAGCGTGGTGTTCAGTGTGCTTATACTGGTCGGCACTATGGTATTTATCAACTCACGGCCACGAGCAAAGCGCCGCTGGATGGGCATCGTGGAGCCGATTCTTGAGGCGATGGAGCGCATCGCGAGGGGAGATTTTCAGGTCAGAGTCGCGCCCACACTGGGAGCGAATACCTTTGTGAGTGAGCTGGCGAACAGCGTCAATCAAATGGCCGTGGAATTGAGCCAGATGGAACAACTGCGGCAGGAGTTTATCTCGAATGTCTCGCATGAGCTGCAATCGCCGCTGACCTCCATCCGTGGGTTTGCTCAGGCGCTGCACGACGAGCGGCTGAGCGCTGAGGAGCGAGACCACTACCTCGCGATCATCGAGACGGAAAGCGCGCGGCTCTCGCGGATCACCGAGAATATGCTCAGGCTGGCTTCGCTGGAATCGGAGCATGTGGAGGTTCACCGGCGGCCGTATCGCTTGGATAAACAGATCAGAGGGTTGATCCTGGCGTGTGAGCCGCAGTGGACAGCCAGGGCCATTGACATGGATGCCGCGCTGGACGAGATCGTTCTCAGCGCCGATGAAGATATGCTCAGCCAGGTATGGAGCAATCTGCTGCACAACAGTATCAAATTTACCCCAGCGGGCGGGAGCGTGTCTGTGGAGGTGCACCGGCGAGGCGATCACGTCGAATGCAGGATTGTGGATACAGGCGTGGGCATCTCCGAGGACGAACAGGCGCATATCTTCGAGCGCTTCTACAAGGCCGACACGTCGCGGGAGCGCTCGGGCGAGGGCAGCGGGAGCGGCTTGGGGCTGGCCATCGCGAAGAAGATCGTGGAATTGCACCACGGCACGATTGGGGTGACGAGCAAGCCGGGAGCTGGGACGACACTTACCGTCGTGTTGCCGGCGTAAGCAAGCGCATTGGCCTACAGCGCACGCTCTTTCGTAGGGATGCCTGCACGGATAGTTTGCGAGAGCCGACTAGCGCCAGGAGAGCGCGTGGGGCGCAAGCCAACCTAAACCCACGTGATCGGGATGTAGACTGTATCAGTGAAGCTGATGAGCACGGAGGCGAACCCCGCCGGTGGCAGATTCCCATGCACGTTCACTCCGACATACAGGTCGCCTGGACCTGGCGCGAGGTTGCCGAACCCATCCCCTGGGAGCGCATGTGTATCGCTGATGACGGCGCTGCCCGTCTCGTCTGGTTGAGCGCTGCCGACGTTGATACAGGAGGGCGCCGACGCCACAATTCCGGGACTTGTCGCTACTCTGCAGTGGCCCTCAGCACCAGCATGAATTTGCGTGGAGGGGAAGCGGGAAAGCGGCGAGATCGAGGGGAACAGCGACGGAACCGTGTACTGCACGGCGACCTGCCCTCCAGGGTTCGGGATAGCTATCTGCGCATGTGCAGTTGGCGAGGTGATCGTGAGGTCGCGCTGGGGCGCCGGCACAACGACGGTGGTTTGCTGACCACGCTCATCGGTGTAGACGGCGGTGTACTTCCCTCCCGCTGGTGGGCGCGGCACGGTGAATCGGTACCCACAGCAATCCAGAGGCACCGAGGAGGAGGCGTCTACTGTCTGACCGTTGACCGTCAGGTGCTGATTATCGGCGAGCTGGATCTGGTTTCCTGGAGCGGTGCTCAAAGTCACATCCACGATCACCTGTGCTGAGGGGGCGAGCGCCTGGGTGAATACCAGGCCAAGTCTGAGCTTTTCGGCGGGAGCCGTTGAGAGATGCACCACCGCGGGTCTGCTGCAGGCAGAGAGCACGACCACAGCGCAGAGGGCAGCAGCAATAGGTCGGAGGCGCGGGCGCAGCTTTTCCATGGTGGCTTCCCCCTTCATCTCTCGCTGGCTTGCGGGTGCAGCGGCACGATCCGCCGCCTCTAGGAAAGATACGCAGCAGGCAGTGCAATCCTCTCGGGTGATACGTAGCAACGGCGCGGATACCGGGTGCGGCGCGCGTGAAGGAAAGGATGTCTGGTCTGCATGTGTTTGCCACCTGGTCAGACGTCAGCGAACGTACGCTAGTACTCTTGACAATATCCCGATCGCGTGGCTAATTATCCATGGTGGATATATATCCACCATGGATAATTAAGTGGGGAAGCGAGACGCATATGAGCGATACAGAGGGTCAGTCCCTCCTCACTCCGGCCAGCTTCCACATCCTCCTGGCGCTTGCCGATCGCGAGCGCTATGGCTATGCGATCCAACAGGAGATTGCCAACATGACGGAGGGACGTCTCAAGCTCGGCCCTGGAACGCTGTATCGCACACTGAACCAGTTGCTGGCCGCCGGCTGGGTAGAGGAAGCTGGCGATCAGGTGAGCGACTCCCCCCGACGGGAGTACCGCCGCTACTACCGGCTTACCAGCGCGGGACGTGAAGTGGCGAGGGCTGAGGCGCTACGCCTGGCGCGGTTAGCGCAACAGGCCCGCTTACGCGGGCTGATCGAGGATGGTGGGATTGTAGGAGGCGCTGGAAGTCCACCGCCGAAGCTGGCTGGAGGGTTGCCATGAACGGCGGGCACTCATCGGGCAACATCTGGTGGCGCTTCTCCGCCGCTGTTTTTCGCTGGCTATTGCGACTGTATCCACGCCAATTTCGCGATGCCTACAGTTCGCAGATGATGCAAGACTTCCGTGATCTGTGGGAGGAAACGGCTCTGCGCAGCGGGGTCATTGGCGTCTGGCGCCTCTGCTGGGACACGCTCGGCGACCTCGTCGCGACTGCCATTGCCGAGCGGTTGGGAAAGGATCAGGCGGTGGGACGCAGTATTATCATGCGGGTAAGCGCCGTTGTGGTCTGGGCAACCGCAGTGTACGCAGCACTCAGCGTGCAGAGCATTAATTTGCCTCTTCCCATTGAGGTGTGGCGTTTTCTCAGTTGGGGAGAGCTGACCTTCAATGTGGTGTTTCTGGCGGGCCTCGTTGGGCTCCAGCTCAAATACCGTCAACGTACATCATGGTATATCTGGCTGATCGGAAGCGGGACGGCTCTTACCTTCTTCTGCTGGCGACCTTTGCCCATGCTTCTGACCCAGTGGGTGTATCTGAAGTCGGGTATTGAGGGCCTCGAAAGCATCTCCTACATTGCCTGGCAGACCCGTCATGTCTTCTTTGCGATCTACCTGGTGTACAGCGTGGGTATGCTGGCGTGGGGCGTCGGCGCGCTCGCGAAGGACGTTTTGCCGCCCTGGACCGCTGTACTACTGATGCTGTTTGGACTAGACAGCCTGCTGCGGTGGCCAGTCATCCCTAACGAGGGCCCACTTTTCGTACAATTTGCCCGAGGTTTCAATGTTTGGGCTCAGCCCATTGTTGCCTTTGGGACGCCTTATATTTTTGTACGTTGTCTGCTGCTGGCCGGTTTGGGGTATGCCTTATGGGTGGACAACAGGCCTGAGAGGGCATCAGCAGAGCAAAATGGGGTAGGTTCTACACCGCAGCGGTTTGCAGAAGGCGTGGGCCCGGCGGTGTGAGATAACCGATTCCGGGTGCACGGCGCTGCGCGAGGCTTTTAATGGCCCGTGCTATCTTGTGCAGATAGGCGCTTAGTGGCGCATGATGCCTTCGTTCCCGCCACGCTCGATCTCCTTGTAGGAACGGTACACGCCGTCCACAATGACTCCGAGGTAGTGATTATTGACGAGGACTTGCCACACATCATGACCCTCGCGAGCCAACCGAGCCCATTCACTGCGAGCGCGGGGATTCTGCTGGAGCACCTTCAGCCCCAACGCCTCGCAGGTGGCCATCGCCAGGTGCTGCCTCGGAGTCAGCGAGCGTTCCCAGCGCTGCCCGCCCCAGGTGATCGTCGTGCCTGGCCCCTGGCGAATCCAGGCGAGCAAGCTGGCGAGCTCAGGCGTGCGGAAGTGGCGCTCAACGTAGGCCGTGGTGCGCTGCCTCTGCTCCCGCTGTGGAACAGGCGCCATCCCGCTAACATCCGGCTCAGTAGTATGAGATATCTCTGACATCTCCCTTGTCCTTTCGCTTCATGCGGGCGGCGTGCCGCCCTTGCACCGGCCTAGCCGTCGTAAGCGGGTCCACCTGGTACAGGCAAATAGAACGCGCGGTCGGGAGACGCGATGAGGCCACAGGCCTAACGTACCCTTCCCATCGAGCTTTTCGCGGCCTGGGTAGCTCACGAACACGCGTATGGCGCTGTTTGGTATCCACACGCTGCAACTTCTGCACCACTCGGCATACGCCGGATGCGCATACTGCCGCAGCCCGCACGCGTAGTGTCCTGGGACGTCGTTCCTCCACAGGGCTCCGCAGTGATTCCAGTGCTGTTCAAAACAGACCCTAGACCCACGTGATCGGGATGGAGGCTATATCAGTAGAGCTCATGAGCACGGAGGCGAACCCCGCTGGTGGCAGATTCCCATACACGTCCACCCTGGCATACAGAAGGCCTGGCCCGGGCGCGAGGTTGCCGAACCCATACTCCGGGAGCCCATTTTTATCGCTGATGACGGCGTTACCCGTCTCGTCCGGTTGACTGGTGATGAAGCTGATACAGGAGGGCGCCGACGCCGAGATTCCGTCCCTCCTCGCTACTCGGCAGTGGCCCTCAGCACCGGCATCAACTTGCATGGAGGGAGGGCGGGAAAGCGGCGACGTCCGGGGGAACAGCGAAGGATCCGTGTATTGCACGGCGACCTGCCCGCCGGGCTGGGGGATAGGTATCTGCGCGTGTGCGGTGGGCGAGGTGATCGTGAGGTCGCGCTGGGGCGCCGGCACAACGACGCTGGTTTGCTGACCACGCTCATCGGTGTAGACAACGGTGTATTCCCCTCCCGCTGATGCGCGCGGCACCGTGAATCGGGACGCACTGTGGCCCAGAATGCCCCCCAAAGGAGAGGAGTCTTCATTCCGACCGTTGACCGTCAGGTGCTGCTTACCAGTAAGCTCGACCGGATTTCCTGAGCTGCTCCTCAAGACCGCATCCACGATCACCTGTGCCGATGGGGTGAGCAGATGAGTGATGGTGAGGGTAAGTCCGAGCTTGTCGGCGGGAGCCGTTGAGAGACGTACCGCCGTGGGTGTGCTGCACGCGAAGAGCACGACCACGACGCAGAGGGCGGCAACGACAAGTCGGAGGCGCGGGCGCGGCTGTTCCATGGCAGCTTCCCCCTTCATCTCTCGCCGGCTTGCAAGCGCAGCGGCACGGTTTGCCACCTCAAGGAAAGATACGCAGCAGGCGGCACAATCCTCTCGCGCGATACCTGCGAAGTCGCGGATACCAGACGCGCCGCGCGTGAGAGAACCATACCATCTCGCATTGAGGCCCCCACGATGAGCACAGGTTGCCGAAACCGAGGGCGCTTTCTCATTGCCGCCGCCCGTTTACGTTGCGTTTAAACAGCCCGTGTATCGTTCTCGTCGAGGCCGGTTGAGGAGCCTCTTAGCATGCTGAAACGAGGGGAGTATGCGAGCTAACTACGACGATACACAGGCCATTACGGTCGAGCATCTGGTGAAGCGCTATCGCCGCGCACAGAACAACGCGGTGGACGACATCTCGTTTAGCGTACGGCGTGGCGAGATATTCGGGCTGCTGGGGCCAAATGGAGCGGGCAAAACGACGGCGATTGGCATCCTGACGACGATGGTGCGGCCCACCGGCGGGCGGGCGACTATAGGTGGCGTGGATGTGGTGAGGAATCCGATTGGCGCCAAGCAGCGTATCGCGGTCGTTCCCCAGCGCAACAACCTGGATCGCAGCCTCCGTGTGCGCGAGATCCTGACATATCACGCCGCATATCATGGCGTGCCACGAGCCGAACGCGAGGCGCGGGCAAATGTATTGCTTGAGGAGTTTGGCTTGAGCGAGCGCAGGAACGAGAAACTGGGCTGGCTTTCGGGCGGGCTGGAGCAGCGGGTCATGCTGGCACGCGCGCTCATGCACGAGCCGGGGGTACTCTTCCTCGACGAGCCAACCAACAACCTGGACCCACAGGCGCGGCTCTTCCTCTGGGAGCGCATCCGCACGCTGCACGAGCAGGGGATCACCATCGTGCTCACAACGCACGACATGGAAGAGGCCGACCGGCTGTGCGAGCGGATCGCCATCGTGGATCACGGCCGGCTGCTGGCCCTCGATACGCCTGACGGATTGAAGCGTCTGATCCCCGGCGGCACAAAGCTCGACCTGCGTCTCCGTGTTCCCGCAGCCGTCGCCGCCGGGCATGCAGCGGACGATGGCGATGACGCGGCATACATCCAGGGCGCGCGATTCCGGGAGACGCTGGAGAGCCTGCCAGGGGTCATGACGGTAGAGCAGGTGGACGGCCAGCCGCAGGGAGACGGCGCGCCAGAAACGCTGGCCTTTCGGGTCTATGCCAGCGCGGAGGCGGGTGCGGTGCTCGCAAGCGCAACGCAGGTGGTGCTGCGAGAGCACGCGGAATTGCTCGATCTGCGATTTGCGAGACCGAGCCTGGAAGATGTCTTCATTTACCTGACCGGGAGGGATCTGCGATCATGAGCGCACGTATCGCTTCTATTCAGCAGCGCGAGCTGCCGCCGCGTGGCAACGCCAGCGCAGCGCTGACCGCGTTTTTCGCCATCGTACGCCGCGACCTGCTGGTGATGCGGCGCGAAGCGGCCACGTTCCTGGTGCAAATGCTGGTGCAGCCGCTGTTCTTCCTGTTTGTATTTGGCAAGGTGCTGCCGACGATTGGCGCGGCCAATGCGCGCTTCTCGGTGCTGCTGTTGCCGGGGATCGTCGCATTCACCGTGCTGGTGACGACGCTGCAGGGTCCATCGGTCGAGCTGGCGCGCGATCTGGGCTTCACA
>DASVOW010000325.1:0-3532 GCA_036383155.1 Ktedonobacterales bacterium | reverse complement strand
TAGAGAAAGAGCGGGTTATACGACTGGCCGGGAGCCTCCGCGACCGCCTGCGACGCCGCGTGCGCAAGCTGATTGCTGCTGCCGACGATGAACGTGGAGAACGTGTAGCGGGGATTGAGGCGTGGCGGCACCAATTGATTGTCGTTGTTGAGACGGTTACTCGGGAGCTCATCGCGATCAGCGTCTCGACCCTCATCATCATCGCGCGGATACTGGTATCCGTTCATAGTCGTTGCCCCGCCTATCTGCTCGCGCCGCGCTGGCGCATGCCTCCGCCCTCCAGTATTCGTATTGTTCTCGCCTGCGTATTCGGTGCGCGCATCATTGCTCGTGGCGTGAGTCGCGCTGTTGTCGTTCCTCACATCCATCTCTAGCGTCGTATCCGCCGTATCGTCTGCGTTCAAGGGAAAAGGAACATGAGCCGCCGCTACGCCTGGGGCCGATGCGTCAGTTCCACGTGTGCGACTCAGTGCGGCGCGCACCCGCTCGCTACGTGCCGCGCCCGCCCCGCCGACTGCCGGCGTGACACGCCTGCGCTGCGACGAAAGCACTAGCACGCGCTTCTGTGCGCCGTCCTGGCTTGCCGCGGCGGATTGCGTCTCATGCTGCTGAGCCATTCGTGCACCGTGTGCGGCCGCCGTTGCCTGCTTCGGCTCCATAGGAGCGGTCACAGCCGGGACAGGCGTGTCACCCGCCACCTCGAACAAAGAAGGAGCGGCACTGGCGGTTTCACTGTGATGCCCTCGCCCCTGCGCGTGCGGTGCATGGCGTGCCGCGACCGTGTTGGCGGCGGGAACAGCCCGTAACTGGGCTGCATGCGAGCCATGCGCTGAAGCGCGCGCACCCTCGTCCTCACTGCCACTCTCCGGCCCGCCCGCCGACACGACAATGCGCAATACGCACGACTGGCCCGTCACCTCACCGATCGCGGCGGCGATACGCTCGCGAAAGCGCGTCTCCAGTTGCTCTTTGGCAAACGTGGTGCGCACGCACAGCGTCATGAGACCATCCGCGGAGGTAGAGAGCCAGGTGCCGCGCAGCCACGTGTCGAACTGCGCACGAGTCATTTGTTGGCGCAGCCGCTCCTGTGCGGAGCGCCACACATGTGTATTGCTCACGATTACGCCTGCCTAAGAAGAAGAGTCTACGTCGCGCGACACAGCATGACACAGGCTCTGCATTTGTGAGCCGTGTCTGAGACTGGTTAGGCAAGACGTAGGCGGGTAAAGATGATCCTATCAGACCGCTACCTCTACCGCAAGGATACAGCCTGATTGACTTACCAGCCGAGGGAAAACGTGGACACGAAACCGTACCGTTTAGAGCCGCTTAGCTCTCGGCGCGCACCGCGATCACTTCGACCTCGACCGCCGCGCCGCGCGGCAATTGTGCCACGGCCACGGTAGAGCGTGCCGGAGGCTCGCCTGAGAAATACTCAGCGTAGACCTCATTCATAGCGGCGAAATTGTCCATAGTCGTCAGGAACACGGTCGTCTTGACCACCTGGGCAAGGGAGGAGCCGGCAGCCTGCAACACCGCAGCCACATTCTCCATTGCGCGACGCGTCTGCGCTCGCACATCGCCTTCGACGAGCTGGCCGCTAGCGGGATCGAGCGCAATCTGACCGGAAGCAAAGACGAGGTTGCCCGTGATGATGGCCTGGCTATACGGCCCAATCGCCGCTGGAGCCTCGGTCGTCGAAACCCGCTCTCGCTGCATAGTCGTCCGTGCCTCCCGTAAGTGGTAGTCATCCGTTGTCACCAGGTGCCATGTCCTGCGCATACGGTTGGTATTGTGCTTTGACGTGCAGACAGTGTCATGAGTAACGGCGTAACCGGAAGGTGTTTCTCCTTCGGGCGCCGTTCCTCACATCTCTGCACGAACACCTCGATTGTACCCTAGATTGTATCCCATGAGCAGCCTCCGTTGGCGACGACTAGGCCAACAGGTGCAGTACCAGGATGCCAAATAAGAATAGCAGTGCTACACCTGCCGTGACAAGCAAGCGCTGCGCCGGGTGTGTTGGCACTTGCCACCGCATGCCAGGCATCCAGCCCCGCAACGAAGCCAGCCAGTCAGTCGCGAAGGATGGCAACACGGGCGCAACATTCCCTGTCGCTGTATAAGGCCGCGTCTCCAACCGCGCGGAAGCACCATCGTCCAATGGTTGTATCACTGCCGCTGGCGCGGTGATCGCCTCCCGCTCGCGCAACCGCTCGGCGAGCAAACGCCACGCATCCATAGAGGTGTACTGCACAATAGGATGCACATAGTGAACGTGGCCGTCGGCATCTTCAGGCGAAGACGCCGCCATCTCAAGCGCGGCGAGCGTCTGCTCGAGCGTCACCGCCATCGCGCGCGCTGAGGGATAACGTCGCGTGGGCTCCTTCGCCAGCGCGCGCATCACCACACGCTCCACGCTAGGTGGGATCTCCGGGCGAATTGAGCGCAGCGGTGGTACAGGCGCCTCTGCATGCTGGAGCGCGACCGCCACCGGCGTCGTTCCAGTGAATGGTAGCAGGGCCGTCAGCATCTCATAGAGCACGACGCCAAGGGAGTAGATGTCAGTTGTGGGTCCGAGCGGTTCGCCTTGTGCCTGCTCCGGCGAGATATAGTCTGCCGTACCGAGCACCATGCCACTCGTGGTGAAGCTGCTCGCCCGCGGGATATGCACAATGCCAAAGTCGGCCAGCTTCGCCTGCCCCGACGGATCGAGCAGGATATTCTGCGGCTTGATGTCGCGATGAATGAACCCTTGCGCGTGTGCGGCCTGCAATGCGTGGCATACCTGAATGGCAATCGGGAACGCCTCCTCCGGGGCAAGCGGCCCATGGAGCGCCAGGTGCTCCTTCAAATTGATGCCTTCTACAAGCTCCATTACCAGATAATAGCAACCATCATCGCGAAAGAAATCGTAGACTTCGACGATATACGGGCTCTGCGATGCGGCGGTCGAGCGTGCCTCCCGCCGAAAGCGCTCGATAGCAGAATCACCCGCGCCCTCCAATTGGTGCAGCACCTTCACGGCGACCGGGCGGCAGAGCCGGTGATCCCACCCACGAAATACCGCCGCCATTCCACCCGTAGCCAGATGCGCGCGTAATTCATAGCGCGAGGCGACGGTCACACCTTCTAATGCTGTCCACATCCTTCAATCGCCTCTTCTCAGGTAGTCCTTCCCGGACGCACTTCGAATCTGGTGTTAGCGACTCTCATATAAGCGGCGCTGCTCATGGAGGTCCACGCTGACCGTAATTGATTCATAGTGAGTTAGGAGTGTGCCAACGTAGACGCCTGGCACGCATAGGCACAGTTCTGCCGCACAATTATGCACAATGTATGCCGAAAGAACTATGCCCGCAGGGCGAGGGCCATGGATACACCAAAATGTCCCCCATATGCCAGATGCTCGACGCCTCAGCCGTCGCACTGCACTGGACACTCTGCACCATGCGTGCAGAGACGCGCCACTCGCGTCTCAGGCGCGCTATAATGCACTCTGTCCACAGTCGTCCGATGTGTGATTGCCCTC
>DASVOW010000324.1:0-2802 GCA_036383155.1 Ktedonobacterales bacterium | reverse complement strand
GCCAGCTTCCTTGAAGGCGGCGTCGAGCTCGTACTGGCGGCGCGTCATGTGGAACAGGCCCCCGAGGTCGGCATACGACACGCGAGCCGCGAGCGCAGCGCGCATGACATGCAGGTTGTAGGGATAGTCTGTGGCATTGAGGATGGCAGCCGCGCCATGGAGCATCTCAGTGGTAGCACGCTCATCCCGGACATCGCATGCGACGGCGTGCGCTTTGTCGTGCCCTTGCTCCAGCCAACTGATGGAATGCTCGGCAGCAGCGAGATTGACATCGGCTACTGTTATACGCGAGACGCGGGCGTCTTCTGCCAACGTACGTACGGTGATGCGGCCCATCGCGCCACCGCCGCCAAGCACGATGAGATGCAAGTGGAGGCTCCATTTCGTGCGAGCATGTGAACTCGGGGTGAGCTGGCATAGTGCCCAGCGGAGGCTACAGGCGTGATGCTGCGACCTCCGCTGGGTGTATTTCTACACGTACTTCTTTAGCTGTTAGCTATTGGTGCTGTTAGGCTGTGGCTACCTCCGCCTCAACTGTTGCCGCACTGGGAGAAGCGGGCTCACTCGTCGGGAGAGTGAATACATCGCCGGTGACGGGAGCGCTGGAGACGGCCATGAGGGTGTCTTCGAGGCGGTTGAGCACTTCGTCAATCTCGTCGTACTCGATCACCAGCGGGGGCTCGATGCGAATCGACGTGGCATTCGTTAGCGTGCCAGAGATGAGCACGCCGCGGCGGAAGAGCCCCGCCGCCACCTGATAGCCGGTCTCGCCATCGTGGAAATGCTGGCCGATCAGGAGGCCCTTGCCGGTGATCTTCTCGTAGATCGAGTCGTATCGGGTGGCGAGGGGCTGCAGCCGCTCCATGAAGTATGCGCCCTTTTCAGCGGCCTGGCGTGGCAAATCGTCTTCGAGGATGACGTTGATGGTGGCGATTGCCGCAGCGCAGGCAAGCGGATTGCCGCCAGTTGTGGTGGTGTGGAAGAAGGGATCGTCGATGAAGGTTTGCCAGATGCGTTTCGACGCCATGAAAGCGCCGATGGGCATCACACCGCCACCAAGGGCCTTAGCCGAGCAGATGATATCGGGTACGACATTCCAGTGGTTGACCGCCCACAGAGCGCCTGTCCGGCCAAGGCCAGTCTGGACTTCATCGGCGATCAGCAGCACGCCATACTCGTCGCAGAGGGCGCGGAGCTGCGGCCAGTAGTCATCCGGCGGGACGATAGCGCCGGCCTCGCCCTGCACCGGCTCCATGACGACGGCGGCGATCTCGTTGCCAACGTCACGCGCAATACGGAGCTGTTGCTCGATGGCGGCGGCATCGCCGAACGGCACATGGTAGACGTTGGGCAGCAACGGGAGCGCTGGCTTGCGGAACTTGGCCTTGCCCATCAGGCTGAGGCTGCCGGCGGTCTTGCCGTGGAAGCCCTTGACTGCGGCAATGAAACCAGGCTTGCCCGTTGCGGCCTTGGCGAACTTCATGGCGCCTTCGACGGCCTCGGTGCCACTGGAGACGAGGAAGGCGTACTCGATGTCGCCTGGTGTGATCTCGGAGAGCAGATTCGTCAGCATGCCGCGCGGCCAGTCCAGCATTTCCTGGGTCGGCATAGGCGCCCGGTCAAGCTGTGCCTTGACGGCGTTGACGACCTTTTGGTGCGACCAGCCGAGACTGAGCAGGCCGTAGCCGCCGAGGCAGTCGAGGAATGTGCGGCCGAGGGCGTCGGTGAAGGTGGCGCCGCGCCCGCTCCACTCGACGGAAGCGAAGTCACCGCCCTCAGTGACGGACTTGCGGTATTCGAGGAAGCCAGGGTTGTAGTGGTTGGCAAAATTTTGCACGGTCATCCGCACAAGGTCTTCCGCTTGCTGGCGGGTGAGCGACTTTGACTCGATGATGTCCAGGTAGGCGCGCGAGGTCGCGAGAGCATCGTTCAGGTTTGGTTGCGAGTTGGTACTCATAACACCTCATATGCGGGTTTCTGACTGCTTGCAGTGTGCGCGGGTCTCGATGTGAGATACAAGACGTCGCGCGGCGTCTCTGTGCCTTGCCCCAGATATGCGGGAGAATGCGGCGCACTATCGGGGTGCGTCGCAAACCGGTATCCACTAGCACTGCATAGGTTCAATGACCCCAGCTTGAGACTGGGTCACAAATGGCTCGCCGCGCCCCCAGCCCGGCCCGCTCTCCGGGCTTTACATGGCGGAGCGCACAATCGGCAAGATTCGAACATACTGTAAATGCGTCTGCGACGAATGAAGCCGATGTGCTGCACTAAGCACCGGCACATGATCAGGCAGACAGTGTGGAATGGGGGATAGAAATACAAGAACAGTGTGGGTTAGCTACGGCCAGTGTGCCGCAGGCTGCGCGTCAAGCGTGGTGTAGCACGTGTGGTGGAGTACTTAGGGGTAGCAGGTGGCGAGGTGGTAGCCCTTGAAGGGCATGTACGGACGGAGGAAGCCTTTCCGCATCATTTGCGTCGGTAATGAAGGCTCCGAGGGTTGCATAAGGTCCTCCCTAGTGCTGGCAATACTGCCTTAGCCCAGTATATGCAGAGAACATGAGATTTACAAGGTCAGGTATTCACCAGCATTGCCAACAAGTTCTGTACAGGATGGCATAATAGAACAGACGCCTCGTTCGGTGATTCGATGTTACAGTGTGCAAGGACGTATGGCGAGTGGCGTGTGTACGGTGTGTATTGGCACTTACTGAGTTCACGTTGACAGTGGGGAAAATGTGGTAAGCATCCAAGCAGCATACCTTCTACACACGAGGCAGGGGATGGGTGACGTCATGATGG
>DASVOW010000323.1:0-5815 GCA_036383155.1 Ktedonobacterales bacterium | reverse complement strand
CCGTTGGTGCGCTTCGGCCCGTCACAGCCGTTGCCAGAAGCCGACGTGCGGAGTACGCTTAGCCAGATTGGAGCGGTCCTGGCTACTACCTCACCTGGATTTGATAGCGAAGATGGTGCCACGCCAGCTGTTATGAGCGCCCAAGATGACGGTGCCACAACGATGTCTGGCGATATTCAAGCGCAGGCTGCGCTAGGAACCGAGGCAGGCGTACCCGCGGTGGCCGAGACTGTAGTTGTCACAGGCAACGCCGCTCCATAGGCTGGTGTTATAATACTCTCTCCTTGATACGCCACATTGAACGCGAGGAGCGAGACGTTGACCAGCAGGGCATCAACAGCCGCCGACCAGCAGCCATCCTCACTCTGGCGCAACCGCGATTTCATCCTGTTATGGGGCGGTCAAACTGTCTCCACATTGGGATCGACGATGTCGGATATCGCATTCGGTCTCCTTGTTCTCCAGATCACACACTCCAAGTCGCAGGTAGCCTTTGTCGCGAGCATACGCGCGTTACCCTTTCTCGTGCTCACACTGCCTGCCGGAGCGTTGATGGATCTGTGGGACCGCAAGCGTGTGATGCAGCTGAGCGACCTGGGGCGAGCTGCCTGCCTGGCCAGCATTGCATTCGCGTTGCTCAGTGGACGTCTTCCCCTTAGTCAGCTATACATCGTTGCATTAGCGGAAGGAGCGCTTGCCACGCTCTATACTATCGCCGCACTTGCAGGAGTCACACGTGTAGTGCCGAAAGCGCAACTGGGACGAGCGACCTCGGCCACCTACGTTAGCAGTAATACTGTCTCGCTCGTCGGCCCGCTTCTTGGCACGTCGCTCTTCACCCTCGCACGTGCGCTTCCATTCGTCGCCGATGCGTTCACCTATCTCGTCTCGGCAGCCTCGCTCGCCTGGATTCGCGGGGAGTTCCAGGGGAGGCACGCGCGAAGCGAACGGCATATCCTCCACGAGCTTGCAGTGCAACTTGCGACAGGCTTCACCTGGTTGTGGCAACAACCAGTGCTGCGTTTCCAGGCGCTCGCCGGTTGCGTGTTGAGTCTGGCGCTCTACCCCACGACAGCCCTCGTCATCGTCCTTACCGATCGGCTACCTACACCACAACCTAGCATCGGTGTCGTCTTCACATTCGGCGCAATCGGTGGGTTGGTCGGTGGACTCGTCGGGTCGTGGTTCCAGCGCAGACTGCCTTTCGGATTCATTATGAGTGCCATGTTCGCACTGCTGGCAGTGTTCTTTGCCTGTTATATCGCCGCTCCGAGTGTGATCTGGCTCGGCGTTATTCTGGCAGCTATCTCTCTCGTCGAATCGATCGGTAGTATTGCCAACCTTACCTACCGGCTTGCACAGACTCCAGACGAATATCAGGGCCGAGTCAACAGCATTCACCGCTTCGTCGGCTTCGGTGTAGGACGTCCGCTGGGCGCGGCACTGCTCGGCGTCTTGTTTATCTCCATAGGGTTGAACGCATCTATCCTTGTTTTCAGCGCAGTGTTGGCTCTCTTTGCAGTGGCAACCGCGCTCTATCGACCAGTGCGTACGGCATCGTATGGGTAAAACGCTTTCGAGTCTCCAGGTACGACTGGCATAGTGGCTCGCTGAGATGAAGATGTCGCTATGCTCGACGAGCCACCTACCGTACAACGATATTATGGATCGAGAGGTCAATTATGCTTGCGGCAGAGCGAGGCCGATCAGCTTATAGGCCAACTTGGCGGCAACGACCGGGCCGACGTATCCTTCGACTAACGGCGACAGCTCTACCACATCGCCGCCGATGACTCGCTTACGCGCCGTCAGTGCGGTCAGGAGATCGACCATGTCGTACCAGCCCAAGCCACCCGGCTCCGGCGTGCCTGTTCCGGGAACGAGCGAGGGATCGAATGCATCGATGTCGATGGTGACGTAGACCTCATCGCTGAGCGCAGCCACTACCTCATCGATCCAGCTCCGCTGCCCCCGGAACGTCTGTGCATGGATGTCGCTTGCCAGCCACATCGGCAGCTTGCGCTCTTCCACCAGTTGCGCCTCGGGCTCGCTCAGGCTGCGGATGCCCACCTGAGCGGTGCGAGGGCAGACATCCAGCACGCGGCGCATGATGGTGGCACTGCTGAGTGGCGAGCCTTCGTACTCCTCGCGCAAGTCGGCATGCGCGTCAATCTGCAGCACGCTCAATCCGGGGTAGCGCTTGGCAAAGGCGCGCACAACACCTATGGAGGTTGAATGATCGCCGCCGAGCGTCATGATGAACTTGTTTTGGTTCAGTAGATGCTCAGTTACCTGCTCAATGCGATCTACCATACCGGCGATATTGCCCATGACTGGCTCGACAGCGCGCAAGGTGTGGATACCAACCTTATAGGGCGAGCGGCGTAGCTCGGCGTCGTAGAGCTCGAGATTACGCGAAGCGTCGATGATGGCTTGCGGTCCCTCGCGTGTGCCGGGTCGGTAACACGTCATGCCGTCAAACGGCACTGGCACAACCACCACGCGCGCCGTCTCGAATGCGGTATCAGCATCGTCAAGATGCATGAAAGCTCTGCTCGGCAGTAGCAGGTCACTCAATATGCCAGGATGTTGCATTGGTGGAATCTCTCCGTAGAGGCGGGTAGTTGTCGATAAAGGTGCGCGGATGACGCACCGTAGCCAGTGAACAAGCAAAACACGATTAGTATACGCCGTGCGAGTCTTTTGCTGCGAGTATTTGGCCTCCTGATTCCATGAAATTACCTGTCGCTGCCCTGGATGTCACGATGTTACTGTGGTATGATGTGTGCAGGTGATCTCGAACGCACCCCCTTCGATGGCCCATGGGCGATGACGGATTTCCCTTGAGTGTTCGTTGAGCGACGACGCGATTGCCATGACTGGTTTGTTTGATGTTGTATGTGTGATTGCTGGCCCATGCATGAGCCAGCACGATGAATTGGCGCATCCAGCCATCGGGCTGGATGAGGATCGAAGAAAAGGAACGAAGGAGCCTGAGTGGCCACCCGGATTTACGTAGGGAACCTGCCCTACACTGCTGATCAGCAGCAGCTCGCGCAGCTTTTTGGTGCATTTGGTGAAGTTATTGAGTCAACGGTGATCGTGGACCGCGGCACCGGTCAGAGCAAGGGTTTCGGTTTCGTGCAGATGGCGAACGAGGACGAGGCGCAGAACGCTATCGCGTCGCTGAACGGCACGATGCTTGGCAACCGGACAATTCGTGTGAATGAGGCGCAGCCTCGCACTGAGCGCCCTGAGCGCTCCGGCGGCTATCGCTCGTCTGGCGGTGGCTACGGCGACCGTGGCGGTTATGGTGGTGGTTATAACGACCGCGGCGGGTACGGTGATCGTGGCGGTGGCGGCTATGGTGGTGGCTATAGCGACCGTGGTGGCTACGGTGGCGGATATAACGACCGTCCCCGACGCCGCGACGAAGGCGGCTACGGCGATCGCTCGCGTCGCAACGATTATAGCAACTATGGTGGCGGTTATTCCTCAGACGATGACCGTGGCTACGACCGTCGCCCGCGCGGAGGCGACCGCTGGTAGTCGCCAATTGTAGAGAAGGGCGCAGTAAACCCACGTAGGCGACCTCTCTCTATGAGCATAAGGCCGATGCTGGAGTATATCTGGCATCGGCCTTTTCGTATCTTTGCACCGTACATCGGCTCAGTGCTTATTCCGCTGAGCGCTCCAATTGCATCGAGTGTAGCCGGCGGTGTAGCAACCAGCATAGCTTTCCTGCCCAACGCTAATCGCGGGGTGAGAATTGACGGGCGCCAGTGCCGCCAGTGTGCTCACCTCGGCGACCCTGCGCTCACAATGACGCGTCACCGGTGCGCTCTTTGTCGGCCAGTCGGCGCCCACGTTCCTCAGCGCGGCGCTCTTCACGCGGATCTTCGGTCGGATGCTCACTGGCTGGCTGCCAGTTCTACACATGGGTCACGAGGTCCAGGCTGGCGCTTGGCAAACAGGCGTCACACCTGGGCCTGGTGGCCCATTAACTCAGCTTCATCACCTCAGCGCGAGTGGGCCAGGGTGTCACTCGCCGACAGGAACCCAGATGTTCTTGACCTGGGTAGCCTCTCGGAGAAACTCCTGCCCCTCACCTTGGCGTGGATCGAGCCAATCGCGGACATGGAGCGGTTGAGTCCAGGTGCGCTTCATGTTACCGGCTGAGGCACGCTCGACTGTTGCCGCGCCTTCGCGAGCGCCAACGTACCAGATGCCCTCCACGTCGTCGTGCTCCCCCAGCACTTTGGCGAGCGTGTCGCGCGGACCGGTGACGATATTGACGACGCCGGCGGGGACATCTGACGTCTCGATGACCGAGTAGAAGTCGGTCGCGCTCAGGGGATAACGCTCGGAAGGGATGGCAATGACCGTATTGCCCATGGCGATGGCCGGGGCAACAAGAGAGATGAAGCCGAGCAAGGGAAGCTCGTCGGGGCAGACGAGGCCAAGGACACCTATAGGCTCATTGACGGCGAGCGCCATGCCACGCAGAGGCACGCTGTGGATGGCACCGTCGTATTTGTCAGCCCATGCGCCGTAGGTGAAGAGGCGCTCGATGCTGCGCTCTACCTCGGCAGCAGCCTCCGCCTCAGGGGCGCCCGTCATGCGGGCGATGCGAGACGCGAACTCTGGGGCACGGGTGGCGAGATTCTCGGCAAGGTAGTAGAGGATCTGCGCGCGGTTATGGGCAGTGGCGCCAGCCCAGGCAGAGGCGGCGTGCGCAGCTTCGACGGCGTTGCGGATGTCTTTGCGGTTGCCTTCGCCAACCTCGCCCACTACCTCGCCATGTGGATTCAGGACGAGCCGGCTGTAGCCGGAATCGGGACGCGTCTGCTTTCCGCCGATGAAGAGCTTTGGCGTGCGGTCGATTGGAGGGATGGCGCCATCAGCTCCGGAGAGGCCCTCGAAGCCGTTGGGTGCGCCAGTCTCGACGCTCGTATGTACGCCATCGGCGAGATCGGCGGGGGCAGTGCGTCCGCGTTTGCCGCGCCCGTTGTTGCTGTGGCCGTTCACTGCAGGATGATCGGCGGTGGATAGGGGCGCCGCATCACTGGAAGCTGTATCGGCATCTGGCGTCTCCCAGGAGGGACGCAGGTATTCATAGAGGCCCTCGCGCCCGCCCTCGCGGCCGTAGCCGCTCTCGCGATAGCCACCGAAGCCGGAGGCGGCGTCAAAGAGGTTCGTGCTGTTGATCCAGATGGTGCCGGCTTTGACCTTGCGCGCGATATCCAGGGCGAGGTTGATATTTTCACTCCAGATGCTGGCGGCGAGGCCGTAGGGTGTGTTGTTGGCGAGCGCTACGGCTTCGGCGGGTGTGCGGAATGTCATGGCGGCAATGACCGGGCCGAAGATCTCGACCTGGGCAATCGTGGAAGACGGCTCGACCTCGGTGAAGAGCGTTGGAGGATAGAAATAGCCTTCCGTGGGACAAGACCATGACGGCTGCCACATGCGAGCACCCTCGGCGACGCCCTGCTCGACGAGGTGCTGTATCCTCTCAAGCTGGACGGGCGCGACGATGGCGCCGATATCTACGGCTTTGTCGAGTGGGTCGCCAACGCGCAGTGTCTCCATGCGGGCGCGGAGCCGGGAGTAGAGACGCTCAGCGATGTCTTCCTGGACGAGGAGGCGGGAGCCGGCACAGCAGACTTGCCCCTGATTGAACCAAATGGCATCTACTACGCCTTCGACGACGGAATCCAGGTCGGCATCGTCGAAGACGACGAAGGGTGACTTGCCGCCAAGCTCCAGGGAGAGGCGCTTGCCGGTGCCAGCGGTCTCGCGGCGGATGATGCGGCCG
>DASVOW010000322.1:0-1675 GCA_036383155.1 Ktedonobacterales bacterium | reverse complement strand
CAGGGGGTCATAGAACATTGTGTCGCCCGCATGCCGTGAGTATAATACGGAATGTTAATATGTTATTGTTCAGGCGCCGGGTGAGTCATCTGGAGGCGCATATCAGCGTGTGCCCGATTCCAATCCTCCCCAGGGCGACACGAAAGCTAGAAGCGAGGCGGATAGAGCGCGCTATGGATGAATCAATTGAGGAGTTTGTTGTCGCCCTGACCTCCGAGCGCAAATCGAGTCCGAACACTCTGGGAGCGTATCGTACGGATCTGCGCCAGTTGAGCGGGTTCCTGCGGCAGCGTGGCGTCACAAGCTGGAGCGAGGTGACACCTGCTCTCATCACCGACTTCGTGCTGGATCTGCGTAACCGTGAGTATGCGCCGACCTCCATCGCGCGCAAAGTCGCCGCGTTGAAATCGTTCTTCCATCATCTGCACACACGCACCATCATCGCGCACGACCCATCCGAGGCGCTCCAGGCGCCAAAGGTCGAGAAATATCTGCCGCATGCGCTCACGCCGCACGAGGTCCAGCAACTCTTCGAAGCAGTCAAGCCGGCCACGGGCGTCGGGCAGCGCGATCTCGCCATGCTGCACACGCTCTACTCCACCGGCATGCGCGTCACCGAGTTGATCTCGCTCAACGTCGCGCACGTCGATCTGGCGCGTGGACATGTGCGCTGCAATTCACACAACCGCAAAGAGCGCACGTTGCCGCTCTCGCTCGCGGCCCAGAGCGCCATCGCGACCTACATCGAGGAGAGCCGCCGCGCGCTCCTGCGCAACCCCGACGAGCCGGCCCTGTTCCTCAACCATCACGGCCAGCGCCTCACGCGCCAGGGCTTCTGGTTGATCATCAAGGGCTACGCCCGCGCCGCCGGTATCGCCGACATCACGCCGCACACGCTGCGCCACTCCTTCGCGCTCGACATGCTCGGTCGCGGCATGGAGCTACGCTCGGTGCAGGAGCTGCTCGGCCACGCCAACATCTCGACCACCCATGTCTACAAGCAGATGCGGCGCGCCCAGCTTGTCCCCGTGCCGTAGAGATCGCTCTCTACTCCCATCGCGGCATCATCCACAACATCCAATTCGCGGTAGTGAGGAAACATCCTCGCTGCCGCGTTCTCATTCTCTCGTACCACGATTGACGAGCACCGCCACCGAGATGACAAGCGCGACTATAACGATCGAAGAGATCAAATACCGTAGTACACCATCATAGCCCTCACACGTCGTAACTCCCGACACGCAACCGCAAACATCGGCCAGCCCCCTGATACCGGTTCTGTCTGGATTGTTGCCTTTTCGCCGGGTGAGGCACACCCTTGGCGAAGCGCGGATGGCGGCTACGGCCGAGCCGCGGCGACCGAGGCGAAGCCCGCCGTGATGGCCGCCCACACTGTGTCCATCTGAGGCGAGAGGCCGACGAGGATGGGCAGCGTCGCGGGCAGGTACTCCAGCCGCAGGAGATACGACGTCGAGGCGCGGCCTCACCCGGTAGAGCAGCCGCCACGCGCTACAGCATGCAACAACAATAATCTTGCTGGAATCCGTGTGATTGTTTATATTCCTTCTACTAGCTTTCTCTCGCTCAGTGCAGGCCAGCAGGAGCCTGACAGGAAAGGACACATGGCACATACCACCTTCGATCAGGCAATCTTTATCGCAGCTTCGCCTGCGGT
>DASVOW010000321.1:0-3104 GCA_036383155.1 Ktedonobacterales bacterium | reverse complement strand
CGCTTTGGCGCGACCAATGAGGTTGGCGTCTTTGAGATGCGGGGGGAGGGTATGGTCGATGTCGAGAACCCATCGGCGATCTTTCTGGCCGACCATCACGGTCGCGCGAGTGGCTCCGCAGTCGTCGTCAGCATGGAGGGTACCCGTCCGTTGCTGGTCGAGGTGCAGGCGCTGGTCAGCACCACGGCATTTGGCACCCCGCGCTATACCACCACTGGGCTGGACCACAATCGGATGCTGATGCTGCTGGCAGTGCTGACCAAGCGGGTTGGCCTTGCCCTGGGCAACCAGGATGTCTACGCGAATGTCGCGGGCGGCTTCTCGTTGAGCGAGCCAGCGATCGATCTGGGGGTAGCGGCAGCGGTCGCCTCCAGCTATCGCGAGCGGCGTATCTCTCCTGAGACGGTGCTGATCGGTGAGATCGGCCTGGGTGGTGAGCTGCGGGCAGTCACACGAGCGGAGACACGCCTGCGCGAAGCAGCAAAGCTGGGCTTCAAGCGTTGCATTGCTCCCAAGTCGGGTTTGATGCTCGGATCTGAGGGGGGTAGTACTTCTGGCGCGGGCATCGAGCTCGTCCAGGTAGGCACGCTGGCTGAGGCACTGGCAGTTGCCATGGAATAGCGCGTATAGTGAGCAGGTTAGGTATATGGGGACGACTCATGGATGCTTACCACAGATGAGATGGTCTCAGCGGCTGCCGCAAGGGGGCGCAAGCTGGCTGAGTGGAGAGGAGAAGCCAAGGTAAACGGAAGCTGGCAGTGAGATAAAACTGGCGAGCGTGGGTCTTTCTTTCTCGACGGTCGTTCCCCACATGGCCGGCGAGGTGCGTTCTCATTTTGGACTTATTCGCGCCGTGTATGCGGCGCACGCGCGCTACCTTCGCTGGGATGTCTCACCGCCCTCTAAACGCAGAGCCAGAGTGTGCATGGGGATGCACACATGAGTACAGGCGAGCCACGCTCCTACTGTGGCGCGCTTGGGGGGATGGATGTATGTCGAGCAAAACACTCTCGCGCATCATCGGCTTATTCGTAGCCGTCGGACTCGGCGCACTCGTTGCGCATAACATCAGCTATGGCAGCGCGAAGAGTCCGCAATCGCTGAGCCTGGTCTGGGTGGTCGCGATTGCCGCCGCCTGTGGAATCATCGCACTCATCATCGCGCCCTACGTCAGCATCGTGCCCTACCGCTGGATACGCCACCAGATCCGTCATGCCGAGGTGAGCGACCTCGTGGCGGGGGGCGTTGGCCTCATCATCGGATTAAGCATTGCGGCCCTTGCGAATATCTTCCTCTCTCAAGTGCGCATCTTTCAGCTTGGGCAGTGGCTTCCCATATTGACCGCCATTCTGTTCGCCTATGTTGGGATCGCCATTGCCGTCCTGCGCAAAGATGACTTTGCCCGGCTCATCGTCGGCGCCTTCACCGCAGGTCGCAATGGTCGTCGTGCCGCTCGTGAGGAGCGTGACGGCGAAGACCACGAAGAGCGCGAAGAGCCCACACGCCTGCGTGACCGGTTCGGCGTGCGTCGGAACGCGCAGCGGAGTGACAAAATCCTGGTGGACACCAGTGCGATCATTGATGGGCGGATCGCCGACATTTGCCAGACTGGATTCGTCATGGGAACGCTCGTTGTCCCGCGCTTTGTGCTGGAAGAACTGCAACACATCGCCGACTCCGCCGATAGCATGCGCCGCAACCGTGGCCGTCGCGGCCTCGACATTCTGCAGCGCCTGCAGAAGGATTCGCCCGTTCCCGTCGAGATATCAGATGCCGACGCTGAAGGCATTCAGGAAGTGGATGCGAAGCTGGTCAAGTTGGCCCGCCAGTGGCGCTGCGCCATCATCACCAACGACTTTAACCTCAACCGCGTCGCCGAGCTGCAAGGGGTGAAAGTGCTCAACATCAATGAGCTTGCCCATGCAGTGAAGCCGATCCTGCTGCCAGGCGAGGAAATGAGCATTAAAATCATGCAGGATGGCAAAGAGCTGGGGCAGGGTGTCGGCTATCTCGACGACGGCACCATGATCGTGGTCGAGGGTGGCAAGCAGCATATTGGCAGCACGGTAGATGTCACGGTGACGCGCGTGCTGCAGACTGTGGCAGGTCGCATGATCTTCGCCCATCCCAAGCAACAGTCCACTGGAGCGGGCAACGGAGCCGCCACCGCGCGACGGATCGGCAGCGCGTGAGGAAGCAGCGCACATGATGGCCAGCACCTGTGATAGCGGTCGGAGATAGGCGGATACTACGGATACTGTGGCGCATATCCTGGCGAATAGCGCAGCGGGAGACAGGAACGACGAGACGCCCTCGCGTGTGGGGGCGATTATCGTCGCGGCAGGTCCGGCGCGTCGGCACCAGGGAGGTGTTACGCAGGATGGCGATGTGCGCTGGGCTCCTCTCGCCGGCCGGCCAGTGCTCGCCTGGACGGTTGCGTCTATCCGCCGCATTGGCGTCATAGATGATGTGGTACTGGTGGTCGCGCCGGATCGCCTCGATGACGCGCGTATGCTTGAAAAGAGCGAGCGATGGGAGCACATCACCATCGTTCCCGCCGGTGGTCCACGGCGGCGCGACGCTGTTATGGCCGGCCTGCATGCGCTCTCACCGGCGTGCCAGTGGATCGTCGTGCATGAGGCGGCGCGCCCGCTCGTCACGCCGGAACTCATAGTCGCTGGTCTTGCCGCCGCAGAACAGACTGGTGCGGCGTCGGCTAGTGAGCCAGTGAAAGAGACCATCAAGCGCGTGAGGAGCGGCGTTGTCGCAGAGACATTGGATCGCTCGACGCTCGTGCTGCTGCAGACGCCACAGGTCTTCGAGCGCGATGTGCTGCTCGCCGCACATCAGCAGTGCGCCCCCACGCTGGATCCACCCGACGACGCTACTCTAGCAGTGTCGGCTGGCATACGTGTGGCAACGTTCCCCGGCGGCCATGACAACCTGGCTATTACGACCCCTGATGACATCGCTGTTGCCGAGGCGCTGCTCACGCAAGGGGGAAAGCAGGTGCGCTAGCATGACGGCGCGATGCACGTGTCAGCATTGTACAGACGCGACATGATTCCCAACCTGCTGTTCTGTGCTATCCTATAGTTGCTCAT
>DASVOW010000320.1:0-5131 GCA_036383155.1 Ktedonobacterales bacterium | reverse complement strand
TGGCGGGCGGTGGCCAGCACGTCGGGGACGTGGCCCAGGCAGTGTCGGCTGAGGAGGGAGTAGACCTCAGGCGCCTGGGCGAAGAGGCGCAGCCAGCCGGCCTTGAAGACGACTTCCTCGGCGGAGGCGCCAGATGGGTTGGAGGGGGTAGGGGTGACTGCGATGAAACGGGCGGTGACGCCCCACTCTTTCGCCTGGAGCACTTCGACGGGGCCAAGCACACGGGGGTGGGTTGGCAGGACGGAGGCGATCCAGGTCTGGACTTGCTCCGCATCTATTGCTTCGGACGGCCATTCGTGGTCGCCGGTGCTGTTGTCGTCGTTCGTCTGCATGGGTATCATGGTCGATCCTCTCAATGCGGGTCGTCGAAGAGTAGGCGGTTATCTATGTTTGGCGAGGTGCATTGGCCAGTTTTGCTTTTATACATTATTGGCGCTATGTGCAAGGATGTGTTGAGTGTTTCGGGGGAGGGTGACTTATTGGGGGACGCCCAAGTGATGGCTGTAGCTCGTTCATTCTGTGATGAGGCATCTGTCATTTGCACACTTGACCAGGGGTGCGCAGGCGGGGCAGTATAGTGGGGGCTGGACGGCTCGGCCAGCAAGAGGCTATGGGGGATGGTTTGTGACGAGAACGACTGCGCTGCTCTTCGATCTCGACGATACACTTCTGGCCGATGAGGCTTCATCGGATGCCGCACTTCTCGCTGCCTGCATGTATGCTGGCGAGCGGCATAACGGGCTCGATGTTCATTCGCTGGCGCTGGCGGTGGGGAGCCAGGCGCGGCGGCTGTGGCGGGCGTCCGCGACATACGCGTATTGTCATGCGATTGGCATTAGCGCGTATGAGGGGCTATGGGGTAGCTTCGGCGGCGATGATCCCAATTTGCGGGCGTTGCGGGCATGGGTGGGGGATTACCGGCGCGAGACGTGGCAGCGCGCATTGGAAGCGCATGGGATGGTGGATGCGGCGCTTGCGGGGGAGCTTGCCGAGATGTTCCAGCGGGAGCGGCGGGCGCGGCAGATCGTCTATCCCGATGTGGTTCCTGCGCTGGAGCAGTTGACGAGGACGCATCGCCTGGCGCTCGTCACGAATGGCGCGCCGGATCTGCAGCGCGAGAAGATCGTGGCGTCGGGGCTGGCGGGATATTTCGAGGCGATTGTGGTATCGGGTGAACTGGGCATTGGCAAGCCGGAGCCGCGTATCTTTACGCATGCGCTGGAGTTGGTGGGCGCACGGCCTGAGGCGGCGCTGATGGTGGGGGATAGTCTGTGGCGCGATGTCATGGGCGCACAGCGGGTGGGGATGCGCGGGATCTGGATCAACCGACTGGGGCAGCGCATTCCTGACGGGAGTGAGATCGTGCCGGATGGGACTATCGCGGAGCTGGGTGAATTGGTGGCGTTTCTGTAACGTTTAGCGCATGGTTTCGCTGCGCCAGCGCCAGAGCGTGAGGCGACAGTCTACGCCCTCGACGGCAAGGGCTGCCGCATAGCCAGCGGGGGCGGGAAGTGCGCGGAGTTGCCAGCGATGCGCTTCGTCAGGGCTGCCGGCGACGCGCAGGAGCTGGGCGGGGGTGTCGGGAGCGAGTGAGACGTCGAATTCGTCGAGCGGTTGTGCGAGGCCCTTGCCGGTGGCTTTTATGTAGGCTTCTTTGCGTGTCCAGGCAGCATAGAAGGCGGCGTGTTGCTGGTCGGGGGGGAGACTGCGCAGGGTGGCGCGCTCGTAGGGGGAGAAGAAGCGCCCGGCGATACGGTCGGCATCGGGCAGCGCTTGCATGTGTTCGATATCTACGCCTAGATCGCGGTTACGTGCGAAGGCGTACAGGGCGTAGTCTCGCGAGTGCGACATATTGAAGCGTAGATCGCTGGTGGCATGCGCCGGCGTCAGTGATGGTTTGCCGTGGGGACCATACTGGAAGGTGATATCGGCGGGCGCGAGACCGATATAGGCGCCGACCAGCGAGCGCAATCCGCCACGCGCGGCGGTGTAGTGCGCGCGGTCGCGGTCGAAATGGAAGCGCTGTGCCCGTTCACACTCGTCGGCGGAGAGTAGCAGCGCAGCGCTCACTGTGGCAGCTGGGTCGAGGTCGAGCGCGGCCAACCACACGTGAACGTCGTCTCGGTCAAGTGTCCATTGTAAGGACGTAGGTCTGGATGGGGGCGATTGCCAGGCTGGCTCATCGTCGGGCATGGCGTATACCTCCCCAGACCAGATTGCAGATGCCCTCTTCCATACGCGGCTGTTTAGAAGAGGGCTCTATAGGGCAATATTTAGGTACATAGCGGCGGAGAATTCTACACCCACCGCCGTCTCGCGCGCTGTTAGCGTACGGCGAAGAGGCCTTCGCGATCCGCCGGGGTTGGGAATTCCTGGCCGGTGCGGATCAACTCGACTACCTTCTTGCGTCCCTTGGGGCTGCCGATGAAGACGGCGCCGACCAGGCGGTTCTGCTTGAAGAAGAACTTGCGATAGTCTTTGCCGCCGCGCGTGTCGGGCATGGTGCGCGAGATCGAGGTGAGGTCGGGGTTGTTTGACTCGGCCACGCCCATGACGGCGATGTTGGTATTGAAGAGCGGGCTGGTGTAGGTGGGCACATCGAGGTATGGCTCACGACCGCCGGCCATGTTCACCGCCGCCACTTTGCCGTGGGCGAGAGCGTTGTCCCACGTTCCCATGGTGTGGCGGCGCCCGATCATGGAGTCGTAGAACTCGGCGATGTCGCCCGCCGCGTAGACATTGGGGACGTTGGTTTCGAGGTATTCGTTGGTGATGATGCCCGTCTTGCGCTCGATGGGCGTGTCGGAGATGAAGCCGTGGTTGAGCGTCAGGCCCAGGCCGACGCCGATCACGTCTGCGGGGTAGTGCTTGCCGTTGGTCGTCACAACGTGCTGCGGCACACCATTGTGTGGGACAACCTCGCGGATCTCTTCGCCGTGGACGACTTCGATACCGTGGCTGGTAGCGATCTCGTCCACCAGCCGGCCGCCCTCCTCGTCGAGCGTGGTGCGGAGCCAGTAGGGGCCGCGCATCAGCCAGGTCACGTGGACGCCGCGCTTGTGGAAGCCTTCGGTGAGCTCGTAGGCGATGAAGCTGCCGCCGGACGTGACGGCGTGCTTGCTTTCAAGGGCAGCAGCGATGATCTCTTTGGTGTCGTCGAGCGTGACGAAGTTGTAGATGCGGCTGGCGCGCTCCACGCCGGGAACGCGGAGCTTGTTGGCCCAGCCGCCGGTGGCGATGAGCAGCGCGTCGTACTTCAGCGGGCTGCCTTTGTCGAGATAGACCACTTGCTCGGTGGTATCGACATGCGTCGCCGTGGTCTCGCGGAGCAGGGTGATGCGCTGCTCTTCGTGCCAGGCCAGATCGCGGATCATGACCTTCTCTTCGGCGAGGCCTCCCTGGAGGAAGCGCGGCAATGAGACGCGGTTGTAGAGGGGGTATGGCTCATTGGTGATCAGCCAGATATCGCAGGATGGATCGTTCTTACGCAACTCCTGGGCAGCGGTCGTGCCCGCGACGCCGTTGCCGATGATGACGTATTTCTTGCCTATTTCAGCAGCCAACTCTTGCTCCTCTTCAGCGAGTGTGAGCGTCTTTCATGACGAAGATTTCGCAGTCTATATTAGCACGCCGCGAGCAGAAGTTGTACTGTTCCCTCAGGCGCCACGACAATCACGCGGTATGTGCCACCAGCGGACGGGGCGCTGGCCACGATATCGACACTAGCGCGAGCAGCCAGCGTGCCGAACTGGGTGGCGGCGCCGGTCGCGCTTTTGCCAACGGTGAACGTGGCGGCCGGCGTGTCAGGCGCGCCGAGTGCCCAGCGTAGCGGGGCCGTGCCGGTGTTGTGGAGCGTGAGGGTCGTCACGCTGGCCTGGCAGGGTGTAGATTGCACGGTTAGCGCGCCGACGGTGACAGGGCCAGTCGTCGGAGATGGCGTCGCCGTGGGGATGGGTGTGGACGTTGGGGAGGGCGTCGCGTCCGCCGGCAGATATTGTGTCGCGAATGAGAGCCATTGGGGGGTGTGGCCCATTGCGATGGGTAAGGTGAGGCCAGCGCCCGCAGCGACACCCGCGATGACCAGCATCGCCGCGATCAGCGTTTGCACGAGCGCGCGGCCGATGCGTGTGCGGCGTCGCGTCACCACGGGCAACGTGAGGGAGGTATCGTCGGGCAGCAACGCTTCATCATCGTCCTGAGACTCGACGGCCGCCGGCATGCCGTCGTCATGGGTCGGGCTGTCTGCGGCAGCTTGAGTGATTGCGGGTGTGGAGGAGGCGACGCCTTCCTCTGCGGGAGCGACAGACGGGGGTAGCGGCTCTGTGTGCCCGTTTGCGCCGGTGGCGTCAGAGGCTTCTAGCGCGACGTTGTCATCGAGTGGTAGGAGCGGCGGGTCTGCTGCCTGCTGTTGGGCTGGGGCCTGCCGGGCGCTATCCGCAGATGTCGTTGCGCGGCGGTTTGCGGTGGGGATGGCGGCAGGGGTGATGCCGGCTGCGCTCGTACCCTGGTTTGCAGCACGTATGCGCTTCTGCACAGTTTGGGCTAGATCGAGCGCATACGCGGCCTGATCGGGGTCGACGAGGCGCTGCGGGTCGTCGTGGGTGCGGTAGTTGCGCTCGTTGTTGAGGCGCTTGATCTCGACGGCCAGGCCGCGCAGATCGAGCCCCGCTTCGCCGCATGCCTGGATCAGATCGGGCATGCGATTGCTCGCGGCGACCTCCTGCCAGCGTTGTGTGACGGCGCTCGTGGGAGTGCGCGCGACACGCAGCAGGAGGTAGCCCTGGAGCATGTTCTTTATGGATGAGACAGCGTCGGCCAGTGCCGAGCGGTAGACGAGATCATCTTGCAGCAGGGCTGTCGCCTTCTGCATGAATGCATGTGATTTATGAAAGCGATCTTTGGCTTGTTCCTCGAAGGTGTTTGGCACACCGATTCCTCCTGCGCTTGCACGTGGCTTGCCTGGCCGCGCCGAGTCACTATAGCAGCCACGCCGAGAGCGCGCCAAGGGGACGTTTAGGCTAGCCGGGTGGTAAAGTTCGCCGCGGGAGGCGGAGGCAATTGCTATCTTATCGCTTCCCTTCCCTCATGCTTGTTTGGCCTGTCTGCCTGGGGGTGACTTGGACCTTGTGGT
>DASVOW010000319.1:0-5502 GCA_036383155.1 Ktedonobacterales bacterium | reverse complement strand
GGCATGCCGGCAGCGTCGATGCTTTCCTGGAGGCATTCGAAACGGCAGCACCGGGCGACGTGCTGGTAGTCGACAACGGCGGGTTCCTGGATGAAGCATGCGTTGGTGACCTGGTGGCTCTGGAGGCCCATGCAGCCGGTATGGAAGGCATGGTGATCTGGGGACTGCACCGCGACACCGCTGACATTCGGGCGATCGGGCTGCCGGTCTTCAGCCTGGGAGCGATCCCCACGGGCCCCTCCGGCTCGACGCCCGCCCGCCCGGTGCGCTGGAGTCCGCCGTCGTCGGAGACTGTTCAGTGACCCGCGACGATCTGGTCCTCGGCGACGATGATAGCGTGCTCTTCGTACCCAGCCGACAGGCTGAGGAGATCTTCACGCTGGCCGAGACGATCCGCGATACCGAGCGGCGCCAGGCCGAGCGGATCCGGGCAGGTGTCTCACTGCGCAGCCAGGTACGGATTAGCGACTACCGTGCGAAGCGCGGGCAGACGCCCGCCCTGAGCTTTCGCGAGCATCTGCGCGCGGTGGGCGGGGCCATAGAGGAATGACCTCTTCTTCAAGCCGGCCGTGGATCTGCTCGGCGCTGGCGACGGTGGCAGCCGTTCATTGCACTCCGTGCTGTGGCACCAGTGGTCGCCTGCGGACACGCACCCTCGTCCTCGCCACGGAACGGCGAGCGCGCAACGGGCGAGGGCGAACTCGTCCGCCGCTCACCCAGCACCTCTAGGTGTTGCTCCTGGGTCTGGCCTACGACATCTATCGCGTTCGTCGTGCGCTGGTGCCCTTCGCTTCTTGAAGGATGTCAACAGAGCCACGAGATTTGTTGACTGCCTCGAACGGGTGGGCGTAGAATGATTGGGTGCGCATGCTGGTACGGACTGCTGTAGGCTCGGCACAATCCAGGTGCGGGCTGATTGCCGCGTAGAGCGCTCATCCACTGCTGTTCCCTCGCCCCCGACAGGAGATAATTCAATGAAGTGGCCGCGCGCCAGCGGTATCCTGGTCCATCCCACCTCGCTTCCCGATCCATTTGGCGTTGGTGATCTCGGCCCAGCCACCTGCCGCCTGCTCGACTTCCTCGTCACAAGCAAGCAAAAGCTCTGGCAGGTGCTGCCGCTTGGTCCCACAGGATATGGCAACTCGCCCTATGCTGGCCTCTCGGCCTTCGCCGGTAATCCCGTGTTGATCTCGCCGGAATGGTTGGTCGAAGATGGCCTGCTCACCGCCGAGGAGATCGCGGCGCACCCGGCATTCCCCGCCGAGCGCGTGGACTATGGCAGTGTCGTCCCGTGGAAGATGGCGCTGCTCCAAACCTCCTTCGAGCGCTTCCGCTCACAGGCCGATACGCCCCTTCACCACGACTATGAGGCGTTTTGTGCGGCACAGCACAGTTGGCTCGACGACTATGCCTTCTTTGCAGCGCTCAAAGAGGCCCATGGCGGCGTCTCCTGGGTGCAGTGGGAGGAGCAGCTCGCCCGTCGGGAGCCGGACGCGCTTGCGGCGGCACGCGAGCGGCTGGCCGATAGCATCGAGTTTCAGCGCTACGTGCAGTTCCTCTTCTACCGCCAGTGGACGCGGGTGCGCGCGGCGGCGCACGAGCGCGGCATCTCCATCATCGGCGACGTGGCGATCTTCGTCGCGCACGACAGCGCCGACGTCTGGGCGCACCCTGAGCTGTTCCAGCTCGACGAGTATGGGAACCCCACCGTCGTCGCCGGCGTTCCTCCCGACTACTTCAGCCCGACGGGACAGCGCTGGGGCAATCCGCTCTATCGCTGGGATGTCCTCGCCGCCAATAACTACGCCTGGTGGGTCGAGCGCATCCGGCAGGCACGCGAATTGGTGGATATCGTGCGGCTCGACCACTTCCGCGGCTTCTACTCCTACTGGGAGGTGCCGGGCGACTCCGAGACGGCTATCGACGGCAGATGGGTCCCCGGACCCGGCGAAGCTCTGTTCGACGCCATACGCGAGGCGCTTGGCGAAGTGCCATTCATCGCCGAAGACCTCGGCCAGATAACCCCCGGCGTGATACGGCTGCGTGAGCGCCTGGAATTCCCCGGCATGCGTGTGCTGCAATTCGCCTTTGGCGCCAATGCCAAAAATCAGCATCTCCCCCACAACTTCACGCACGATACCGTCGTCTACACTGGCACACACGATAACGACACCACGCGCGGCTGGTTCGAGACGCGCACGGGACACGAGCGCACCCATCCCCTCAAATATCTCGCGTCCGACGAGCACGATGTCGTGTGGGAGATGATCCGCGCCGCGCTGGCATCCGTGGCGACGCTGGCCGTCGTGCCCATGCAAGATGTGCTCGATCTCGGCACCGAAGCCCGCATGAACTTTCCCTCGCGCGCCGATGGCAACTGGGAGTGGCGCTGCACCGACGAGCAACTTGCCTCGCCAGTCGCCAAACGCCTCGCGAACCTCTCAACCCTCTACGGCCGCTAGACGAAACGTGCTCGGAGGAGTGCACGGATGCGCGTGTGCGTATGCACGTAGCGTACAGCGTGCGTGAAGTCGCTATGGCCTGCGCGATAGAGTGATGCCAGCATTTCGGCATCACTCTTCTTTCAAGCTATCTCATTAACCCTTGAGCACTTCGCATGCTAGAATGTCTGCAATGTCTGGCTGCTACGGAGGGCAGTACGCTCCTTCACGAATCGAGCACGATGATGACCTCGACCCCTGCTCCGATCACCCTGTATGCGACGCGCTGGAAGGCGTTCCTGATAACACTCTTCTTCGCTGGGCTTCTGGTGCTTGGTCTGCTCAGTTATTTCGTTGGGCCCACACCCGCCGTCCAGACGCACCCAGAGTTGTATCAGGAACCGACCAAAACGATCTTTTTCATCGTTTGGACGCTGATTTGTGCTTCCGGGGTCGCGGTGGGCCTGTATTGGATACTGACCCCACGTCCGCTGCTACAACTGAGTGCAACAAGCTTGGTCTACCGCCCGTTTCCACGCCCCACCCGCATCATCTCCTGGGATGACGTCGAGTGGCTCACCGCCTACCGCAGCGTGACGAGGCAGGGGGCCCCTGCGAAGGTCCTGACCCTGCGGTTCACCTTCAAGTCACATCGTCTCTCGGCCGATCGAGCACCGCAACAGCTTAGGTTGGACATCAACCTACTACCACTGCTCTCGCTCTCTGCCGACGAGTTGATCGAGCTTATTAGTGCTTATCATCCCCTGCACTCGCTGTACACTCCCAGGGGTCTGCGAATCGCGATGACCGCTGGTGGAGAGGTCGAGGCGACCACACCGACCACACATCCGCTCAGGAACGGTGACGCAGCAAGATGAGAGCATAACAGCCCAGATGGACGAAGCCGAGGGAGTTGAGCGCACGGCTCGCTGCGTTGCTGCTACTTCGACGACGTCCACTGGTCTTGAGACGCCAATACCTCTACCGGAGGCCGTATGCTATACTGGACCAGCACTCGCTTGTTGGTGCCTCGCCAATTGGACCTCTGGATGCTCTGTGACCCGTCTCGCTCAGGAGGTACGGATGCACACCCGCACGCTGATCGCCATGTGGGTGCTCGTGGCCATCTCATGCGGCGCCGCCCTGGTCGGCTTCGCCTTCGTGTCCGTCAGCTTCGCGCTCGCTCAAGAGTGGTTCGTTGCCTACCCCCACTGTAACCTGCCATTTGGGGACCTAAGTCCCATTCCCCCTCTCGAGGGGCAACTGCACACCGCGTGGCTACTAAGTGGTGTCGCTGGCCTGCTTTCCTGGTCCTGCGCCTTCGTCGCTAGAGGCATCGCATCTGTAGCTCCTCTTTGGGCTCGGCGCACAACCAGTACTGTCCTGATGTTCAGCAGTCTTGCCATCGTAGGCTGTGCTCTCGCCTTCGGCTGGTACCAGGGGGCATGTTACGCCCTGCGCCTCGCCTGATCCGTCGTGCGCAGGCAGACATGCATCGTTCCAGAACAGAACGGAAGGGTACGCGTTCTGTCTGCTTTGACGCGCACCTGTAGTGCAAGCCGTTTGCTAGTGCAGAGGAGCTGGCCAGATTTCGCTGCACATCGTGTCTGTGGCAGCTGGCGTTCGTGAACAAGAGGGAGTTGCCTAGTGCGGCACCAACCTAGCAGCACCAAAAGCGAGGAAGGTCCAAATAGTGGGGAGTACCTCACTGAACATACGCTTCCTTCCCACAAGAAGACATCCAGACGCAGGCTACACACTGGGCTCATACAGAGCGCTCTCCGTGCTTACTGGATGGTCGAGGATAGACGCCGTGTGTTCGTCGTGCTCGCTGGATGTGCTGCTGCCCTGCTCGGCGGAGCCATCTGGTTCCACGCGACCGGGCTGGGTAGTCATGTCGGCTTCGATTTTGTCGGCTACTTAGAGGCCGCAAGAGCCGTCGCGAATGGCGAGAACCCGTATCATCAGCTTGCCACTCGTGTCAGCAATAACGGCCCAGCATCCGGGTATGTGTATCCGCCACTGCTTGCTGTCGTGCTGTCTGTGCCCGTACGTTTTGGACTCGATAGTCATCTCATCGCCCTGCTGTGGGACGTGCTCACGTTGGCAGCGGTGGTATGGATGGGCCGCGAGCTCAACGTTGGGTTACGTGGGCGTACGGATTGGGCTGGTTCTCTTATTTTTGCTACTGCCTGCCTTGTGCCGTCGCTTGCAATGTACGACCTCTTTCTGGGACAAGCGGATTTGCTGCTTGCTGCGTTGGTCGTGATCAGCTGCGGCTTATGGCTGCGTCGCAATCCGTGGGCCGCACTCGTCCTGGGGCTAGCGATTGCCGTCAAGTGGAACTTGGCTATTATCTTGCTCGTCTGGCTGTGGAAGGGCGATTGGCGTTCCTCGCTGCGTGCCCTTGTGGCAGTCGTACTCCTGGTCGTGATTCCCTTCGCGTTTGTCGGCCTTGATGGAGCGCGCGACTACCTGCAGTTCATGACGCATTGGAGCGGCATCGGCGGGAATGCGGATGCAATGAATCAGGCTCCGTATGGCCAGTTGTTGCGCACCTTCACCGTCAGTACGTACACAGAGCCGTTGCTGAATGCCCCATGGTTGATTGCCCCCTTGCGCCTTGTTGCTACAATCTTCCTGGCTGTGTGCTGGCTGAGCGTGGCTCCACGCGCTCGGAGCAGCTCCAATATCTCGCGTGGCATGGCTGAATGTCTGCTTGCGCTGCCCCTCGCTGTACTGCTCAGCCCGTATGCGGAGAACATCCACTACTGTATCGTACTGCCCACGCTGGTCGGTCTCAGTTGGTTTGCGTTCCAGCGGTCACTATGGAAGCGCCCTGCTGCTTGGGCACTCTGGAGCACGGCCATTGTCGCCTGCCTTCCACGCATCGAAGATACGATCTACCCGTCCCATGTTGTTACACTACCGGGTCAGGCCGATCCGACGTGGGGGCCGATCATCATCCTCCTTCGGACAGGCATGGTCCTGTGGATAGGGTTGATAGTCTTCCTTGCCGGTAGGCAAGTGCTCGTGGCAAGCGATTGGACTACCCAGTCCC
>DASVOW010000318.1:0-7287 GCA_036383155.1 Ktedonobacterales bacterium | reverse complement strand
GGCGCGTGCCGGCCGCACCGTCAGCGCGGCCACCAGCGTCGCCAGATCCAGCCGCCCCACGTGCACCAGCGCCAGCAGCGAGCCCAGCGCCGTCTCCAGCCCCGAGATGCCAAACGCCGCCTCGCCGTACTCGCACGCTTTATCCACCGACGTATGTGGCGCGTGATCCGTGGCCACCGCATCGATGGTGCCGTCAATCAGCCCGTCGAGCAGCGCCGCGCAATCCGCCGCCGTTCGCAGCGGTGGGTTGACCTTCGTATTGGTGTCGTAGCGTTCGCCCGGCGCCAGCGGTATGCCGCTCGCCGCCAGCGCCTCCGCCAGCGGACCCGTGCGCTCGCCCGCGACCCAGGCATCGGTCAGCAGCAGGTGGTGCGGCGTGACCTCGGCGGTGACGGGCAGCCCCGCTCGCTTCGCCTCGCGGATCAGCTCCACCGACCCCGCTGTGCTCAGGTGCGCGACGTGATACTTCGCGCCCGTCGTCCGCACCAGCGCTAGATCGCGCGCCAGCATCACATCCTCGCCCGCCGCCGGCCAGCCACGCAGCCCCAGCAGCGTCGAGATCGTCCCCTCGTGCATCACACCGCCGCCGACGAGATCCTCGTCCTGACAGTGTTCCACGATGGGCAGCCCCAGAGGCGCCGCATATTCCAGCGCATTGCGGATCAGCTTGCTGCTGCTCACTGGATGCCCGTCATCCGAGAAGGCCACTGCCCCCGCCTCGGCCAGCTCCAGCATCTCGGTCAACTCTTTGCCCGACTCGCCCTTGCTGATCGCCGCGATCACCCGCACCCGCGACGGAACGTCTTTCGCCGCGTGCAGCACGTAGTCGAGTGTGGGCCGCGAGTCGATCACCGGCTGCGTATTCGGCATAGCGCAGATCGTGGTGAACCCGCCGCGCGCCGCCGCCTGCGCGCCCGTCGCAATCGTCTCCTTCGCCTCGAAGCCCGGCTCGCGCAGATGCGCATGCAGGTCCACGAATCCCGGCGTCAGCACCTCGCGCTCGCCAAGCTGCACCACCCGCCGCCGCTCCTCCGGGATGCCCAGCTCAGCTAGCTTTGCCTCCACCGCTTCGCGGCTGCCGATAGCCGCGACGCGTCCATCCACGACCAGCACCTCGCCCAGCCCGTCGATCTGCTGGCTCGGATCGAGGATGCGCCCCGCCCGCAGCACGAGAGCTTCACCCTCCGCGCCGCCGTGTATATTCTGCGTCAACGCCATCCTCACTTTCCCCCTGCCAGCAATTCGAGTGCTGCCATACGCACCGCGACGCCGTTGGTCACCTGCTCTTCGATCACCGACTGCGTGCCCGACGCGACTGCCGGATCGATCTCGACACCCTCGTTCATCGGACCCGGATGCAGCACCAGCGCGTGTGGCTTCGCCAGCTTCAGCCGCTCGACCGTCAATCCATAGCTCCGCGTATACTCGCGAATCGTCGGGAGCAGCCCTGCCTGCTGGCGCTCACGCTGCAGCCGCAGCACCATCACCGCGTCCGCGCCCGCCAGCGCCCGCTCGACACGCGGCTCCACCGTCACCCGGCGCTCCCGTCCGCTGCCGGGAACCCGACGTGCCATATACAGCGCGACAGCCTCGGGCGGCAGCAACGTTGGCGGCGCGCACAGCACCACTTCCGCGCCGAGCGCCGTCAGTGCCCAGACGTTCGATCGTGCCACTCTGCTGTGCAGGATGTCGCCCAGAATCACGACCCGCCGCCCTTCCAGCGAGTCCAGATGGCGCAGCAGCGTGAAGGCGTCCAGCAGTGCCTGCGAGGGGTGCGCATGCCAGCCGTCGCCCGCGTTGAAGACGTTGCCCGCGATATGCCGCGCAATCACATCCGGCGCGCCCGACTGGTTGGAGCGCACGACGACGACATTCGCGCCGAGCGCCTCAAGCGTGCGCAGCGTGTCGATTAGCGACTCGCCCTTGGTGATACTGCTGGCCGAGGCCGTCACATACGTCACATCCGCGCTTAGCCGCCGTGCCGCCACCTCGAACGACACACGTGTGCGCGTGCTGTTCTCGTAAAACAGCGTCACCACCAGCTTGCCCCGCAGCACGTCGAGTTTGCGCCCCGGCTCGTCGAGCACATCGCGCATGTAGGCCGCGCGGTCGAGCAGCGCGCGTATCTCGTCCGGCGTCCAATCGTCCAGATCAAGCAGATGTCGCCGCGCCTCCGCCGCAACCGCTGGCGGCTCACCAGACCAAGAGCGAATCTGCCACGTCGAGGGCTGGCCAGGTTCCACCTGTGCTCTCGCCAATCGTTCCCCCGTCTCAGTCAGAATCTCCACGCACAGCGCTACGCATTCATTGCAGATGTGGACCCCGTTCGGCCCAGCGATCATCCGCATCACCTCATCGTACCGCTTACCGCAGAAGGAGCAGCGCGCCGTTTCAACGTCGCGGTCATCCGCGGTCATCACGTAGGTATGGGCAGGCAGTGCCAGCGCCGATTCACTCCCGTCGATCACTCCGGCGCACGCGCGGACACACTCGTTGCAGATGTAGACCGCACCCGGCCCCGCGATCAGGCGCTCCACCTCATCCTGATCCTTGCCGCAGAATGAGCAGCGATACGTGGTTTGTGTGCCGTGCGTGCCGCCATGCGCGTTTCGCGTGTGCGAGGCGTGCGCGCCGGATGTGGTCAGTGTGGCCTTACTCATGGAACTACTCCGGCTGGTGGCGCAGCAAGACGGCGTCGAGGCCATCTGTCTCGCGCAGGCTTACGCGGATGCTCTCGCTCATCGCCGTGGGAATGTTCTTGCCGACGTAGTCCGCCCGGATCGGCAGCTCACGATGGCCGCGATCCACCATTACGGCAAGCTGCACCTTGCGCGGGCGCCCGTGGTCGAGCAGCGCTTCGAGCGCGGCGCGTGCCGTGCGCCCGGTGTAGAGCACGTCATCCACCAGCACCACCACGCGATCCTCGATCTCCACCGGTAGCGGCTCTCGTGGCGTGCTCAAGCGCGCCGAGCGCTCCGGCAAGTCGTCGCGATACGCCGTCGTGTCAAGCGTCGCCGTCGGAACCGTCACGCCCTCGAATTCGGCGATCCGCTCCACCAGCCGCTCGGCCAGCGGCACCCCCCGCGTGCGCAGCCCAATCAGCACCAGATCACGCGCGCCCGCGTTGCGCTCGACGATCTCATGCGCCATGCGCGAGATAGCCCGGCGCATCTCATCTTCGTTGTAGATGACTTTGTCCTGCTGATCTGGTGAGCCGTGCGCACTGTGCGTGTCGTGCCCGTCGGTGAGAAATTCACTGCTTCGTGTCATGAGATCATCCTCCGATCAAGCTACTAGGGATGCTGCTGGAAACCACTTTGGCTACCAATCGGCGCGCAAAAAAAAGACCCCCACGTCCACCGCCCTTAGTGGAGTGAAGGTTATCCGGCAACCACTGCCAGTTCTGCTGCTGAAACGCCTGAATATGCTCGCAAGCATGCTGAAAGGCATGAGCCATGACCTACTCCTTCCCGGCCTCGCAGGACCGGAATTAAAGGACCTCTAACGCAAGAGTATATCACGCGCGCCAGGAGACGTGCAACCTGAGGAGCGGCGACACTCATCGCCGGCAGAGCAGTGGTCGAAGGACTAGTCCTCAGTCCAGTTGGGTTTTGACAGCCGGGGCGGATAGGCGGGGTCTGCTGCTGACTGCGGCTCTGAGCGCAGGTCCGCTGCCAGTTCCCCCTGGGACTAATTACCAGGGGGAAACGGTCCGGCTAACCCGAGTGCCAAGCCAATTAAGGCAAATAGGGCCAGGGACAGGATCGTGCCTCCATAGCTGAGCACGAGGCCAGCCGTGGCGAGCACCGTGTCGCTGTTACCTGGCGCGGCACGACGGGCGCGGGCGAGATGGCCGAGCACGACTCCTATGACGCCGCAGGCAAAGCTTGGGGCAAAGGACACTCCGCGAAGGATACCCGCGAAAGAGGCCCCGAAGAGGAGGAGACTGACAATGCCAAAGATGACGCTGGCGACGGCCGAGGCCAGCAGCCAGGGCACAGCGGTGGCTGCGGCCCGAGGACCGTCGGGCGAGGGAGGAGGTGACTGTGACACACTTGACTCCTGGGACTACATATCGCCCCACAGGGGCTGTGTGGGCGTCAACGCGACAGACGCTAGCAGCCTAGGCAATCGCTGTCAAGTTCCCTTTGGACTGAGTACTAGTCTCGCCCTGTGTTAGTCCCACATCTGGCAATCGTGTACACCTTTATGACAATGCGCATAGTACCCTGGCGTGGGTCACTTTCCGCCTGCCCTCTATCTGCAGATAGACCCACCCATCAAACAAAAATCCGCCCCGCGGTAGATGTGCAGGCCGCACGGCTACAGTACGATTGTCTCGTCATCAACACACATCACATGCACAGTGTGGAAAGGGCAGGCATGGAGTGAAGAACGAGACAATCATCGCGATGGACGATCTATATGCATCCTACGGCCGCACGCAAGCTGTCAACGGCATCTCTTTGGCGGTTGACTCAGGCGAGTGCTTCGGCCTGCTGGGACCGAATGGAGCCGGCAAGACGACTACCCTCTCGTGCCTTGAGGGAATCAAGCGCCCCGATCGCGGCACCATCACCGTCAAGGGCGTGAATGCGCTGAAGCATGGCGCACGTGTGAAGCGCATGTTGGGTGTGCAGATCCAGGATGCTACACTCTTCCCCGACCTCACATGTGCCAACCTGATAGAGCTGTTCGCCAGCTTCTACTCCGTCTTTCTCACGCGTCGGCAGATACTCGAACATCTGGCACACGTCGATCTGCAAGACAAAGCAGCGATGAAGGCCGACCAGCTCTCCGGCGGGCAGCGGCAGCGGCTGTCCCTGGCTCTCGCGCTCGTGCACAAGCCCGATATCGTCGTGCTCGATGAGCCGACCACCGGACTCGATCCGCAGGCGCGCCACCACATGTGGGAGAGCATCCGCCAGATTCAGGAGAGCGGCCATACCGTCATCCTCACCACCCACGCGATGGACGAAGCGGAAGCGCTCTGCACACGCGTAGGCATCATCGATCACGGCAAGATCCTGGCACTCGACACCCCGCAAAGCCTTATCGCCCGCCTCGGCGACGCGTCTACGGTACATGCTCGCATCGCTCTCGACGACGAACAGCTCAAACGCATCCACACCTTCCCCGGCGTCCAGGCCGTAGTCTCACGCGGCGCATACCTCGACATCCAGACGCGCCAACCAGAAGAGGTGCTCGCGCACCTCCAGCAGCTTGCGACAGACACCGGCAAGACACTGGCAGAACCCACCGTGCGCCAGCCAAACCTTGAAGACGTCTTCCTGATGTTGACCGGCCACGCCATCCGCGATTAGCCCGAGGAGAGAGACAATGGACACCGCCATCACTACTATCCCCAACACGTTCGGTGCCACCCTCGCCGACACGATTAGGCGCTTTGCCGTTACCACCAAAATGATCATCCTCACCTACCTGCGCGCGCGCAGCGCCATCGTCTTTGGACTGGTATTCCCATCGCTGCTCTACCTGTTGTATGGCAACATCTTCAAAGGCGCCACGAATGTCACGGGCACAGGCGAGGGCCAGATCGATGCCGCCCTCTATCTGATGCCGAGCGTCATCACATGGAGCCTCGTCCTCATGGGCATCTCCGGCAGCATGCAACTCGTTCAATTGCGCCTGCATGGCGTCTTTCGCATCCTTCGGGCGACGCCAATGCCCGCCGTGCAGTTCCTGCTGGCGCTGGTATGCACGCAGTTGCTGCTCGTCGTCGCGCAGGTGAGCCTGATGGTGCTGCTAGGCGCCGTGGTCTTCAACGTCCATCCCACGTTTGACGGCTGGTATCTCGCCGTCGCCGGTATCCTGGGTGGCGCCGCCGTCTTCATCGCGCTTGGCCAGTTCATCGCGCTGATCTCGCCCCAGATCCAAACGGCGAACATCTTCAACCAGGTCATCAATCTAGCGACCACCTTCTTCTGCAACCTCTTTTTGCGGCTTTCCACCATGCCCGACGCGATACAACATGTCGGTCGCTATCTGCCTGGCTTCCTTGTCGTCGACATCTTGCGCCCCGCGCTGATCGTGGGCAACGTCGCGACTGGCAATACATGGAACAATCCACTGCTCGACCTTGCCGGGCTGGCAGTATACTTTGTCGCATTGCTCGCCGCCACCACGTGGCTCTTCCGGCGGCTCTAGCATGCTCATCCCTGCCACCCGGTCACACTCGTCACTTCACCCACCGCGTGCCCCATGATCGCGCCACCTAACTCACGCGTCACACCGTCCGGGTGATAACTCGATATGGTAGCATCAGGAAGAATCGCCACGCATGCGGGGGAGGTGGAGCGAGATGAACGAGATGAATAGAAACGTGAGTATCCTATTCTCAGGCACCCTGCTCGTGTCCTTTGTGCTCTACACGCGCACATTTCCGCGTTCTCCCGTCGCCTGGGTAGGTGTGGCCGGTATCATGCTCATCTACCTGACGATGATCTGGGCTCCCCAACGCTGGTGGACTCGCACGACGTACATTGCGTCGGTCTGCCTGGTGCTCGCGATAGCGATCGCCCTCGCCCCGATCCACGGCAAGAGCGCCGCTGACCCCTATCTGCTGTTCCCGCTCGTCCTGCTCCTGGCCAAGGAACAACACCACTATCGCCACATCGCCACCGTCCTCGCCGCCCTGACGCTGGTGGTATTCTTCGTCTTTGCACTGCCGTCGACCGGCGCGTTCATCTGGGGAGGGGGCGTCCTCGCGCTGTACTTTTCCGTTCGCGCCATCAACATCTATAAGGTAGCGCATCGTCTCAGCGAATCTCGCCTCCATGCGCTCGACCAGGCGCATCAGGAGCTGCAAAAGGTGCATGCCGAGCTGCAAGAGGCGCGCCTGCACTCCATGCGCTACGCCGCCCTCGTGGAACGTACTCGTCTGGCGCAAGAGGTGCACGATGGCCTTGGGCACCAGCTCACCAGCCTGATCGTGCAGCTCCAGGCGCTCGAAATCATGCTCCCCGGCGATCCCGAGCGCGCGGCGGCGTCGGTGCCTGCCATGCTCGATGCCGCGCGCAAGGCGATGGCCGAGGTACGCCTCGCCGTCCGGGAGTGGCGCGACGACGAGAGCGGGCTCGGCCTGGTGGCCCTGCAGGGTCTCGTCTGGCAGACCGCTGCGCGCTCCCAGCTCGCCTTCGATTTTGAGCAGGAGGGCTCCATCTCAGACTGGTCCACAGACCTGAGCGTAGCGATCTATCGCACCGTGCAGGAGGCCCTGACGAACATCATGCGCCACGCCGGCGCCACGGCGGCCACCGTCAAGGT
>DASVOW010000317.1:0-2444 GCA_036383155.1 Ktedonobacterales bacterium | reverse complement strand
CACAGTCTTGCGTAAAACGGCGGGCACCGCGTCGGACGTGAGCGCGTGCAACACCACCAGCGAGCATTCCGGCTGCTGATACTGGTAGGGCAGTAACTGCGCGGTGAACCATTCGAGGCGTTCCCACGCGCTCCCCCCATGTGCGAGCGCCTGACGCGCCGCCTCGGCGGTGCCTCCCATCGTCTGCTCGACCAGCATTGCAAATACCTCGTCTTTTCCACTGAAGTAGCGGTAGATGAGGCCGATGCTCATGCCTGCTTCGGCGGCAATGTCGGCGATCTTCGTTCCCGCCAGCCCCTTCCGCGCAAACACCCGGGCGGCGGCGGCGACGATGGCCGCTTTGCGCTGCTCGCGGGCAAGTGCGCTGGCATCAGCAGTTCGTGGCATGTGTCTCCTCTTTGAGTGAATGAAATTTCATTCATCATTATACCTATAGCGTGACTGCCGCTGACTGTCAAGGGTTGGCGAGAGTGTCCTCTGTATTTCGCGCTATACTGTTCTCCCGCAAGTTGTGGACGTTATCGGCAATCCACGCTAGAGTATCTATGCTAGAGTAAAGCTGTTTTCGCTACAATGACATCATACTGCAGAGGGAGGGATCGATGTCCTTGGCGCTTATTCCCCTGTGTACAGTCACGACGACTCCAGAGCTTGCGGCAGACCTCAATACGACGCCATCCGGCCATCGTCTCATGGTCACAATCCGTGAATCCATCTGGGATGGCGAGCGCCTTCGAGCGCGCGTTAAGGAGGGAACCGCTGCTGGAGATTGGATGATTGTTGCGCCCGATGGAACCGCCTTCATTGACATTCGTCTGACGCTCGAAACGCATGATGGCGCGCTCATCTATGTCGAGTATCAGGGAAGGCGCGATATGTCGCTCGTCGAGCAGGGGATTGACGCGCCGGTCTACATTACGCCGCGCTTCGAGACAAGCGACACGCGTTACGCCTGGCTCAATAAGATTCAGGCGGTGGGCAAAGGGACAGTGGTAGGCGATTCCCGCGTCTACGAAGTCTACGAGCTGCGTTAAGCAGTTCGTAGACCCAACGGTGGCGTTTCATCCACCGTTTACCGTATAGCGCGGCCCCTGCCAGCTGGCCATGCTATACGAGAACGCGCTCTGTATTTCGCGTTGTGGCATGGACGTCTGACTACGCGATAATTGCCACTGCGTCGAAGAGCGTTGCAGCCAGCGTTTCGTCGCCCTGGACGCGCGCATGTTTCTTCGCTTTATCCTTCGCTATGCCTTTGGTGAAGAGCTTCCATGCCGTCTGCTCGTCCATCGTGATTGTGGCGGCGGGCGCGACAGGCGTACCTCGAAACAGCGCCCACCGCTCCTCGTCTCGTACTAAGCTCCAGCTGTGTCCCGCGTCTCCGACAACTGTGAACTGGATTGCCGTTCCCGCAGGCGCCGAAACCGCACGAAATGTGTACGGCAAGGCTCGGACAAACGTATCCAGCACCGGCGCCAGAAACTCCGCTTCCATCAATCCCGGCTGCCCTACGGCCTCGCGAATATGCTGCTGATGATGCCAGCGCTCGGTATACTCACGTGCTACATCGAGCCACACGGGAGCGGGATCAGGCCCCGCCCAGCTCACAGTTCCATTCATCGCCATGAGATCGAGGCTCTTGAAGTAGTCCACCACCTCATGCCCCGCCATATCCAGCAGATCGCATATGAGACGCGGACTCATGCGTCGCGTCGCCTCCACCCACAGCTCGTTGTTCCTGTTGATCCGCTCCACGAGATCCGCGCCGGGCGGCAGCAGTGACGAAAAGTCCTTATCCCTGCCGCGCGACAATTGCCCGATTTCGTCTCCCAGCAAATGCAGCGTGAGATCCTTCACTGTCCATCCTGCACACGGCGTCGCGCGTCTCCACTCCTGCTTGGACAATGAGCGCAGCAATTGGAGAAGCCGCTCGAGCATTGGCTCAAACAGATCGTTCACGAAGATCGGCCCAACTTGCTGCATATGCGACCCTCCGTATGCCGGCGCATCAGCTCTGCCATAGAAACTTGGCTACACGCCCATCTTCGGAGAGGAATGCATACCCGTAGCCTGCGTCACCGAAATTAGGGCCAGCCGGCACGATGAGCGCATTAAGCTGCGCAAGCAGCTGCCACCTCCCTGGGCCAGGATACTCCTGATACTGCAAGAAAGCCGGCGTGCCGCCGATCTTGCTCTCCTCTACATAGTCCATGAATCTGTCCCAGTCGCCGCGCTGGCGGAACTCATCCTCGTCGAGCACCTCGGGATCCTCCCCTGGCTCCAGAGCCACTGCATACTCGCGGGGCTCCTCGAACGTCTCCGAGCCGTCTGGGCTGGCAATTCGCTCGTAAAGTGTCGGGCCGCGTGCCAGCGATGCAACTGGCCCATCCCAGAAACCGGGTTGGAGGATGACGGCGTTCTCGCCTCCATCTGGCAGCCAGGTCCCA
>DASVOW010000316.1:0-1930 GCA_036383155.1 Ktedonobacterales bacterium | reverse complement strand
ACCGACCATAGAACGAGCGGGTTGCTGTACAGCACGGACGGCGGAGCGAACTGGGGCGAATTGCTGGGCGCAACGAGCCTGCGAGATCGCTCAGGCCAGATGCTTAGCATGAGCGGAAGCAGCAACATGATCGGCGTGGCCCCTGATGGGTCGGCGCTTGCACCTATTCAGCTCGCATCGGAGTCCGAAGGTGACGGATCGCAGCCGGCTGAGTTCGGCGTCCTTCGCCTGCAGCCGGGCTCCCCTGATGCGCGTTGGATGCCGTTGGTTGCCGGACCGTGGGTCGAGGCGTGGCGCGCGACGCCCACGGCGAACGGTATCCGCCTCTGGGGATTGCGTGGGTACACGCCGCAAGGCGGCGGCGACCTAGTCTACACAGATGCTATCTAAGTGCGAATACCCTAAGACGAGCTACCCGAGGGCGAACAGCATGACGCTGGTAACATAGATGAGGGCGATGCGATCGACGTCACAATTGGGATTGAAAGGTGACATCACCCTGCCCGCCGAGCCACTGTAGAGCAAGTGACCTGTACCCCGAATGATGACCGGCTGCAGTGTGAGATTGGGGAGGAACTGAGATGCCCCCAGTTTTGCCCGCAGCACCGACGACCGAGTGCGACAGACTACGATATCTGGCATACACGAGATGCCGAGAAATCCTACCTTGGCGACACGTCACGAACTCAGGCGGACAGTATAATCGAGTCTTCTAAACCGGTCATGTGGGTTCGATTCCCGCCGGGGCCGCCCGCCGCAAACCCTCAGCAACGCAGCGCCCCTGCGATCCCCGACACGCGGGCCAGCAGGTTCGCCAGCGTCGCTACATCACCTGCGCGATGAGGAGCTGCCCAATGGCGCCTGATGTCTCCGGTAATGTTAGCTCTCGGCGCGGTACCATATGGCGGCCGCTTGGATGCGTGTAGCCTCTAGATACACCCGTTTGTCCGTCGCATCGAGCCAGCCGGAAAAAGCAGCATCGGTGCAGAGCAGGATCGCCGCTGGCGGAGCAAACTGTGCGCTCAGCGCCTCGCGGAGCGCCGCCAATGTCTGCGGCGTCGGGCCTGGTGGCGGCGCCTGTCCGGCCAGTCCTTCAAAGGTGGTCACGCGACGAATCATTCCCCCCTCACAGACGAGGATGAGGCCAATCATGACTGTGTCGCCGGCGTAGACGCCAAGCGCAAGCGTTGCTGGTGACGGCAGCCCATCGATGAAGCGTTGGATATCAGCATAGGTCCATCCATACCTGCGGCCCGGATGTGGCGGTTCGCAGACGTATCCCTGCGAGTCGTCCCAGATCAGCGTATAGACCAGGTGATAGTAGGCATCGAGGGTGAGGTCGCGTTGCGGTGCTGACTGCGCCTCATACGCAACCTGGGCAAGGTGGCGCCGGTTAATGATGTGGACACGCTCCCATTGACCACACCCATAGAGTTCTCGCGCCAGCGCTTGTGGATCATCAACCTGGTTGGGAATGCCCCCCGGATCGGTTCGGCTCTCGCTATCTATCACCTTGAGAACCCGGCCATCGTCGTGCAGAATAAAGAGCCCATGCTCACCCGGCTGCGCGGCACGGATGTACTGCTGTGGATCGAAGAATCGCCCAAGATTCCGCCAGGTTACCGGATCGAGATCACTCACCTGCCAGTGCGGGTCGATCATGCCAATCATATATTGGCCTCCCAGATCTGGATTGTGTATGGGGCAAGGTCGAGCGTCAGATGCGTGGCGTGGGCGGCCTCCGCGGCGTCGCCCCACACGCGCGTTAGGCGGCGCGACTCCTCGAATGTGATGGTCACGTGCTGGTCGCGCGGCGTCGGGTTGGCCACAAATAGGAGGCGCGCAGTCTGGCCGATCTGTTCGACAACCTCCACAGCCGACGTGTCCCAGCGCACGGTGGACGCTGGTACATACTCCGCCAGTGTTGCGG
>DASVOW010000315.1:0-19804 GCA_036383155.1 Ktedonobacterales bacterium | reverse complement strand
CTGGACGGAGTCGAGAAGGTGGGCAATAAGGTCCCCCACCCGGTGCTGATGTTCCTCTACCTCATCATCGGCGTGATCGTGCTCTCCCAGATCCTCGCGTTCGCCGGTATCATCGTCACCGAGCAGGTCGCCGAGCCGGTGCCCTATGCGGTGAACCACAACTAGTATGAGGACACCACCCAGGTCCAGTCGAATGTTCCCGCGCAGGGCAACGAGTACTCGGACGTCCACTTCGTGATTCGCCACGAGGTCACCCCGATCAAGGGCCTGTTGACGATCGAGGGCATCCGCTTCCTCTTCACGTCGTTCGTCTCGAACTTCCAGAACTTCGGCGTCGTGGCGGTCACCTTTATCGCCATGCTGGGGGCAGGGTTGGCCGAGGGCGTCGGGCTGATGAACGCCTTGATCCGCAAATTGGTGGCGGTCGCCCCACGGAGGGTGATCACGTTCCTCATCGTGCTCGTCGGCGGGCTTTCGAGCGTTGCCTCGGACGCCGGTTACCTGATCCTCATCCCGCTGGCCGCGACCGCCTTCCTGAGCCTGCGGCGCAATCCGCTCGCGGGGCTGGCGGCTGGCTTCGCCGGGGTCGCCGCCGCATTCATGGCCAACATCATCATCCAGCCGACCGACGCGATGATCACGGAGGTCGCCAATGAAGCGATCACCCTCACCGGCGGCCACCCCATCACCGTCGTCAACAACTTCTACTTCAGCGCGGTCTCGCTGGTGATGTTGTGCGTCGTCGCGACGGTGATCACGGAGCGGATGATTGAGCCGCGACTCGGCGCGTATGACGCGGGGGCCTTCGCTGCTTCGCTGCCGGCAACCGAGGCCAGTGGTGGCGAGCCACAGCAGAGCGTATCGGCAGCTGAAGCGCAGGCCACGGACGCAGAGGCGCGTGGCTTGCGCTTCGCGCTGTTTGGTTTCCTGGGTGTGCTGGTCATCGTACTACTAGCAATGCTGCCCCCCGGTGCGCCGCTGCGCGACCCGCAGACCGGCAACATCGTCGGCAACACGCCGTTCATGGACAGCCTGCTGTTCATCATCATGCTCTGCTTCCTGGTCTCGGGCATCGGCTACGGCGTCGGCGCCGGCACGGTCAAAAGCAGCACCGACGTCATCGCGGCCATCACCAAGACCTTCAACAGCCTGGGCGCGCTGGTCTTCATGCTGCTGATGGTGGCGCAGTTCATCGCCTACTTCAACTACTCGAACATGCCGAAGGTGGTGGCGGTTGCGCTCGCTGACCTCCTTGAGCGGGCCGCGATCCCTGCGATCCTGCTGCTCGTGGGGTTCATCCTCGTCATTGTCCTGCTTGACTTCATCATTCCGGGTGCCATCCCGAAGTGGGCGATCTTCGCTCCGGTCTTCATCCCCATCTTCATTCGGCTGGGGATCGGACCGCAGACCCTGCTGGCGGCGTACCGTGTGGGGGATTCGCCGGTGAACACCCTCACGCCGTTGATGGTGTACTTCCCGTTCATCGTCACCATCGCGCAGCGTTACCGGAAAGACTCGGGCGTCGGGACGATCATCTCGCTGATGCTGCCCTACGCGCTGATCATGCTGGTCGCGTGGATTCTCTTCTTCGTGCTCTGGTTCGTCCTGGGGATTCCCCTTGGGCCAGGATACCCGGTGCGCGGCTAGCGAGCCTGTCCGGTGATGTCAGCGGCGCAAGCCAACTAGCCCTAGTTCAGGAGTCGAAATATGCAAGACAACAGCAGGGATTCGTCCGATTCCATACCGTCGACGACATCCGCCGCTATGGGAACGAAGGGAACAAGCGCGCCTGTGAACACGGGGACGGCGACCACCGCATCGCAGAACGCGAGCCGCGCGACGGCAGCCTCCCAGGTGCCAGGACGAAAGCTCCGGGTACACCCGCTCTGGCTCGCCGCAGGCGCTGCCGCACTCTTCGGTCTCGTCTTTGGTGTGGGAGCGATTGCGGGAGGTATCGGCGCGTCATCTTCGTCGGCGCCATCAGGGACCACGATCGAGGAAACCACCATCAATGTCATTCAGGCGGTCTCCCCATCGGTGGTGCAGATCCAGGGACGCGGGGTGGTTGGCATTGTAGGAAGCGTAGGGTCGGGCGAGATCCTGACCACGAGCGGCTACATTGTGACCAACGACCATGTCGTGCATGGTTTCCCTTCTTTATCAGTGCTGTTGGCGAATGGGCAGCAGACGTCCGCTCGCCTTGTAGGAGAGGCGTCGTCCGAGGATCTCGCAGTGCTCAAGATTACGGCGAGTAACCTGCACCCAATTGCCGTCGGCGATTCCAGTCAGGTTCGGGTCGGCGAGTACGCGCTCGCGTTGGGTAGTCCGCTGGGCCTTCAGCAGTCGGCGACATCCGGGATCGTCAGCGCGCTCAATCGCGAGGTGCACGAGACTGTAGACGGCACGACCATCTCCATCAGTGGCCTCATCCAGACGAGCGCGCCGATCAATCCGGGCAATAGTGGCGGCGCATTGGTCAACCTGAAAGGAGATCTCATTGGCATCCCGACGCTCGCAGCCGTAGAGCCCTCTACCGGCGTCGCCGCCAACGGCATCGGTTTCGCCATATCCTCGAATCGCATGAAAACAATCGTCAGTCAACTCACTGGAGGCGCGGCTTGACCGCGCCCTGGCCACCGCCGGGAAATCTTCCTGCCTAGCAGACAGGCGGTGGAGCATAACGTCCATGAGTCAGACGCGCTGATCACCAACGCAGGCGCGCCTGCATCTGAGCACATCGAACGGAAGTAGCGAACGGGCGTAGCGAACGGGCGTAGCGAACGGGCGCGGCGCTGCGGCCACTCATCTGGGCGCATTGGGTGCGGCAATGCTCCATCGCCGGGGCAAGCCGCGTGGCTAGGAGGGGAATTAGCATGTTCTTCCAAATCGTCTTCGTGTCTTTGCTGGAGATCGTCTTAGGCGTGGGCCTCTGCTTCGCTGGCTTCCGCCTCTTCACCATCTTGTTGCCGTTGTTTGGCTTCTTTGCTGGATTCCTGGTCACTGCCCAGGCAATTCAGGAGTTGTTCGGAGGGGGGTTCCTGGCAACTATCAGTAGCTGGGTGTTTGCCTTCATTGTCGGCGCGTTCTGCGCCGTGGCCGCCTACTTTTTCTACTACGCTGCAATCGCCGTGCTGGCCGCGACCGTCGGCTACGAACTCGGAGTTGGGCTCATGGCAGGGCTAGGGGTCAGCTCGGGCGTCCTGCAGTTCCTCGTCGGCCTGGCCGTGGCGGCGGTGCTGACCGTTGCGGTCATCCTGCTCAACCTACCGAAGGTGTTCATCGTCGTGTTAACCGCGCTCGCTGGGGCCAGCATGATCCTAACGGGAGTCCTCCTCGCTCTAGGTCGTGTCCCGCTGACGGCACTCAACTGGGGTCTCGTGGGCGCCTTTATCCGTGATTCGTGGTTCTGGTCGTTCGTCTATCTGGCGCTTGCAGCGGCTGGCGTCGCCGCGCAGCTTCTCCTGCCGGAAGAGTACACGTTGGCCCCCTACAGTCAAGAGCAGATGGTGCCCCATGCGCCGAATGTGAAGGCCCCTGTATCGCCGTCCGGCGGAATGGGTTCGGCAGTCTAGCCGCGAGTGCCAAGGCGGGCGGAGAGCACTCCCGCGCCGGTTCGATGTGCGTCGAGCTGAGCGGACGTCCTCCGCGCGCCCCACGTGGCGCGTCACTCGGGCGAGCAGGCGGTTATGACGATGCCAGCACTAGCACAGAGCTATAGAGCCTCGGCTCAAGAGTGAAGGAGTATCTCATGGCGCACTTGACCCCAGGCCAGATAGCTGACGTGTCAGACGTCCCCTCGCCCGTGTTGCCTGTATCGACGGGACACCTGCCAGTGGCCGAGCGCGTGCAGGAGTTAGTCGAGGCGGCATACCAGCGGTTCAAGTCCAACGATACGGGGCATAATGCGGATCACTACCCAGCACTGGCTGCTGTCCCTCGCACGCTGTTTGGCGTGTGCGTGGCCGGAGTCGATGGCGCTCTCTATACTGCGGGCGACACCGAGTACCCCTTCACGATCATGAGCGTAGCCAAGTCGTTTGTGTTCGCTCTGGCCTGTCAGGCCGTGGGCGCAGAGCAGGCACGTGTGAAACTCGGGGTGAACAGCACCGGGTTACCATTCGACTCGGTGATGGCAATCGAGCTACACCCCAACCAGCCAACGAATCCAATGGTCAACGCGGGAGCGCTCGCGACGACCAGCCTTGCGCCGGGGACAACTGTCGAAGAGAAATGGCAGTTCATCCGCGATGGGCTGTCACGGTTTGCAGGACGGCGGCTGACGCTGGATTTGTTCACCTGGCCGCCAAGTCAGGAGCCAGCGTGGAGACGGTCGAGGGGCACGGTGCGCTGAACAAAGCTGGAGGCATCGGGGCGCTCCTACGCTACCGCCTCTCCTGGGTGTAAGGTCCGTGGCGCCGTAATCCTTCAGCGCAAGAGGCATTGCTGCTGGCGTAGCCGCTCGGTGTGCATGAATATGCAAACCATGCTCGAAAAGACGAGCAACAATGCAAAGCAGCCTGAATTCAGGGCAGAGGCGTATGGGAGTCGAACCCACCCACGACGGCGAAGACCGCCGTGCAACAGTTTTGAAGACTGCGGAGCCCACCGGGACCCGTACACCTCCATGGGACACGAAAGGCACACACCGCAGCGTACGCTCAGCAGCACCCCTCGCCTTGTAGCGTGCCACGCGATAGAGATACACGTCAAGCAGGAAACATGATGGGTGAGTAACTACTGTTGTTTTGGCACCCAAGAAACGCCACAAGAGCCGGAAGTGCATACCCCCGGCTCTTGCATCCTGTATTGAATCACATTGGTAAGTTGCACGAAGTGGTAGTCACCATTTCCATCTGGCCAGCCGCTGTTCCCTTTCTGAGAATGTGGTTGCCTTAGCCGCCGGCGGGTATGTAGGGGGCGATCACCTGCTTCATCTTGTTTGAGCTGATCGCGTAGCCGATGCCGTTCGCCGCGACCCCCGTCGAGGGATCGACAGCGGAGAGCGTTGGGATGCCAATGAGCTCACCTTGCAGATTCACGAGTGCACCACCGCTGTTGCCGGGATTGATGGGGGCACTGGTCTGGATCATTCCCGTGAGCGTATACGACTTGCCATCCACCACTTCCCGACCTTCGCGATCGAGCGCGCTGACAATACCCGAAGTCGCGGACTGCTCCAGCCCAAGCGGGCTACCCATCGCGATGTCGAACTGGCCGACCTGAACCTGGCTCGAATCTGCGACGGCAATCGGCTTGAGATCACTCGCGCTGATCTTGAGCACGGCCAGGTCCTGCGATGGCACATCCGCGACGAGCCGCGCGCTCACCTTCTGACCGGTGGAGAGCAGCACCTCAAATGATGAGAAACCGTGCACCACGTGGCTATTGGTCACAATGTAGCCACTCGTCGTCAGGATCTCACCCGATCCGATACTCCCCCCGACCTTGCCGCTGCTGCTACCCTGCACTTGCACGACCGAGGGGTCAACCGTGCTGATAGTGTTGATCGTCGATTGCTGGAGGTCTGAGGAGGCTGCAGCCCGGCCAACGGCGAATGCCACGCCGATCGCCACCACGATGATAGCCAGCGCGCCGATGACCGCCAAAACGGGATGTGACTGGAGCAGCCCTTTCTGTTCTGGCGGAGCGGCCACTGGTGGGCGTTGGGTCTGCGACGGCAGGCCCGGCGCCGCTGGTGAGCCACTACTCGTGTTCAAGGGAGCGCGTGATGTAGCAGGTGGCGCGGATGGACCTGGACCTGATGGCTCTGCAGTTCCACCACTCATTGCTGGAATGCTGTCACTCATACCCTGATACCCCGTGAATAGCTATCTAGTACGGCATTGCGAGTTCCTAGCGTACGTTAGGAATGCCGCGCTAGCCCTGATCGAATGGATGGTATGTGCGGTAAGTCTTGCTCTCACCCTACGGTGAGCCACCACCCCGGATGAGCTTCCTTCCGCGATGCTCGCTGTGTACACCATCCGCACTGCGCACAGGTCTGTGCGGATCACGGTGTTACAGCTCAGATTCGTACACGAACCACGCCATAGTCATACCTACAAGCCCGCGCAAACGGTCCGCCTCGCTCTGCGAGGAGGTGGCGCGCTCAGGCGCCACCCCTTTCAGGTAAGTCGGCCCTCTCCATGCGATGATCGCGCCTCTCGCCGTTACGACTCGCGGTTGGCATGAGGTACCGCGCGTCCCCGTCGTCTAGGCTGTATGTGATCGCTCCCTCTAGGATGGCTGCAGCTTGGCTCACGGAAGCGCTCGGCTGCCGAAGCGATGAGATCACTTGCATCAATGGCGTCAATCGGACCAGCGCTGAGTCAGCAGACCGATCTCCACCGACCTGTTAGCGGTGTTGACCTTGCGGGTGTACGGCCAGTGGGTACACGCACCCGCGGGCAATCGAGCCTATCCGCAGGTAACAGGCATCAGCTTGTGTCGGCAACGAGGAGAGCAATGGACAGGCGTGCGAATGGACAGACCGACAGACAGCCCATTGCAACCAGCGCACATAGAAGCAGCCGGCATGCCTCGAAGCAGTCAGGAGACGACACCGGGGACAACATGCTCGCGCACGATCCCACTGTGCGGCCTGGCGGCGTAACCTTCATCGCCCTGCTGACCAATTTTTCGGGACTCATCTCGATCGTCGTGGCGGCGCTTGGGCTGTTGGGCTTCACCTCCCCCACCATCCAAGGCAGGCACGCCAACCCGCCGGCCGCTCTCGCCGTGCTGATCATTGACGGGGTACTCGGCGTCGGCTACGTGATCGTGGCCGGCGGGTTGTGGCGGCTGCGCCGCTGGGCCTTCTGGACCGCCATCGTGATCTCAGTCCTACTCGTGAAAGACCGCGGGCACTGAGGAGGGAGAGCGTGCGGGTGAGGATCGCGCAGCGGACGCTGCCTTCTCGCAGTCGGAAGGTGTCGGAACGGGGACAAGTGGATGAAGTGGAAGGCCAGCGCCAACGGCGTAGACTCCATGCGACATACACAGCCCGCACCTTACCTGGGGGTGAGGAGGAAACTAGCTCTCTGGTCCCGCCTCTGGTGGAAGGCCAGGAGCTACGTGCTCGCGTAGCATGTATGTAGTACGACGCTGTAGCGCGGCGGCAGTCACCCATATATGTTCGAGCGCGTCCTCCCAACGAACCATCAACCTGTAACGACATCGGGCAAACGTGCGGTCCCAACTGGGGCGCTTACGGAGTCGCGCGTGATTACAGAGCGTGATTACAGACTTGGAGGGGTGCGCCGCGATCCCATCACGTTGCTATACCGTCAGCCCTGGGGCGAGTACGAGGTACCCGCCTACTCGTGTCACTACGTCCCGTCGATCTTCTGAAAGGTGGCCGGCACATGGTCGCAGCAGTAGTAGAAGCCAAGCAGACCTGGTACCAGCTCACGGCAGATGCCGCCGCACAAGAGCTGGGCGTGGATCCAGCGCACGGGTTGAGCACGGCCGAGGCCCGGCAGCGAATACAACACTACGGGCCCAATCGCCTGGCGGGGAAGAAGAAGGAATCGGGTATCCATGCGTTCCTGCGCCAGTATCAAGACTTCATGCAAATCATCCTGATCGCCGCCGCCATCCTCAGCCTGGTCATCGCTCGCGACCTCGGGACGACACTGGTGCTGGTCGGCCTGACGGTCTTCAATGCGGTCTTGGGTTTGCGCCAAGAGTCGAAGGCGGAAGCTAGCCTGGCCGCATTGGAGAAAATGCTCAAGAACATCGCCCGCGTCCGGCGCGATGGCCAAACGATCGAGATCGATGCCGAGGAATTGGTGCCCGGCGACATCGTGCTGATGGAGGCCGGTAACCGTGTGCCGGCCGATGGGCGGCTGTTCCTGGCCGCGACGCTCGAGATCGAGGAAGCCGCGCTGACCGGGGAGAGCACGCCCACGCTCAAAGACACAGCGGCTGTCGAGCAGCCAGATGTTGGGCTGGGTGATCGCCTGTGTATGGCCTACATGAACACGTCTGTTACCCGCGGGCGCGGCGAAATGCTCGTCACCGCCACTGGCATGCAGACCGAGATCGGCCACATCGCCGATCTGCTCAACGCGGCCAAAGTAGAAAAAACTCCGCTGCAAAAGCAACTCGACCGCCTCACGATCGTCATTGCCAGTATCGCCGGCCTGGCGTTCGTTGTGATGATCGTCCTTGGTCTTTTGCGCGGCCAGCCGTTTCAAACGCTCTTCGTGGCCGGCATAGCGTTGGCGATCGCGGCGATTCCAACGGGGCTTCCGGCTGTCATCACGACGTTGTACTCGATGGGAACGCGCACGCTCGCGGGCCAACACGCCATCGTGAAGCGCTTGCCATCCGTGGAGACTCTCGGGTCGACCTCCGCTATCTGTTCCGATAAGACGGGGACGCTTACGCTCAACAAGATGACGGCTCGTGAGTTCACCGTGCCGGGGCAGAACCGCTACAAGGTCACCGGAGAGGGCTACAGCACGCAGGGTGAGTTGCTGCACTCGACGGCGAACAAGATTGACCTTGACGACATCCTGCTGCCTATGGCCCTCTGCGCCGATGCACGCCTCGACGGCGACGAGCTGATCGGTGACCCGACCGAAGGCGCACTGATCGTGCTGGCCGAGAAGGGCGGCGTACATGTCGAGAGTGCGCGGGCGCAGTATCCACGCGTAGCCGAGGTACCCTTTGACTCTGACTACAAGTTCATGGCGACCTTCCACGAGATGACCGATGCCGCTGGTAAGCCTGTCGTGCGTTGCTTCGTCAAGGGCGCGCCAGATGTGCTCATCGCGCGAGGTGGCTCGTATTGGATGCCAGGAGGCGAAATTCTGCCGGTTACCAGTGACAATCGCCAGCTGGCGCTCGATGAGAACGAGCGCATTGCGAAAGCTGGCGAGCGCGTTATGGTCGTGGCACGCCGCGACTTCGATCGATCGACCTTCGATCCGAAAGGGGATCTGATCGCCCTGGTAAACGATCTCACGCTGCTCGCCATGGTCGGCATTGTCGATCCACCGCGACCCGAGGCCAAAGCGGCCATCGCCAAATGCAAGAGCGCCGGAATTCAGGTGCGCATGATCACCGGCGATCACGCGGTAACCGCCGCTGCCATCGGCCGTGAGCTCGGCATCGTGGGCGATGCCTTGACGGGGGCGCAATTTGCGGCGACCAGTGACGAAGACCTGCTCGCGCGCCTCCCCGATCTCGGCGTTGTCGCGCGCGTCGCTCCCGAAGATAAGATTCGGCTCGTACGGCTGCTGCAGCAGCAGGGCAATATCGTCGCGATGACCGGCGACGGCGTCAACGATGCCCCAGCGCTCAAGAAGGCCGATATTGGCGTGGCGATGGGCATCACCGGCACGGAAGTCTCCAAAGATGCCGCTGTCATGATCCTGACCGACGATAACTTCGCCACCATCGTCAAGGCGGTGGAGTACGGTCGAGCGCTCTATGATAATCTCGTCAAGTACATCCGCTTCCAAATGGCCACGCTGGTTGGCTTCATCGCCAGCTTTCTTGGCGCGGCGATCTTTGCCATCGCCGGCGGTATCCCATTCACGCCGCTGCAGGTGCTGTGGGTGAATTTCGCGATCGATATTCCGATTGCGATCGCATTGGGTTTTGGCGCAGCGTCTCCCGGGCTCATGGAGCGCAAGCCGAGACCTATAAACGCCCCGGTGGTGTCGCGCGTCCAGTGGGTCGTGATCGTGGCGCTGGGGCTCATCATGGCCATCGGGTCGTTGCTCCTGCTGCAGTACGCTCAACCGGTGGCCGGCGTCAGTGCGGTGGTCGCGGGGACGATGGCGCTGACGGCCTTCTCGCTCTTCCAGGTGTCCGCCGGCCTCACGGCCCAGGATGAGACCCGAACTATGCTTACTCGCGACATCTTCGAGGATCGGCGTCAGGCGCAACTCTTCGGTCTGAGCCTGCTACTGACGTTCCTGGTAACGCAGGTGGGCTTCTTGCAGCGCATTTTCCACACAACTGCCCTGACGCTGGGGCAGTGGCTGGTCTGTATCGGCGTGGCCGCCTCTCTGGTGGTCGTTGATGAGGCCATCAAGTTCTATTTGCGCCGCAGCCGGCGCACAGGAGTGAGCCAGTCGACGGCCGGAATGCCGACGGCAGGTGAGCATCCCACGACAGACGATGTGCCCTCCACCGCGCAGCCTCCGATGGCGCCGGCAAGCTAGCAGCTAAGCATACGGGGAGGCCGATACGCGTATGGACAGTGCGTCGACAGTGACCGTGATGACCTTCAACGTCGGCAACGGGCTCGCGCGGGCGCGGCGGCTGATCCCATCCTTGAGAGCGTCAGGCGCAGATATCATCGGGCTTCAGGAATTGGCCGCCATTCAAGCCGAGGCGATCGCCGCCGAACTCGCGACGGACTACCCATATCAAGAGCTTCACCCCGACGGAGTCGAGGGGAAAGGCGCATTGAGCCGGTATCCGTTGGCAGATGAGGGACTACTCCCTCTGGTCAACGATCGTCCCGATCTCCGCGTAACTGCATTGATCGGTGGTGCTTCCCTCACCCTGCTCGTCACACACCCGGCCCCGCCCTATCACCACTGGCGCGACACTCACAGCAAAGCGGCCGCACACGCACAGATCGCCATGCTCACTGGCATTGCACTCGCTTGCCCGCCGGCCGTCCTTCTGGGTGACTTCAACATGACCAAGCGGCACGCCCACTATGCGCACCTCGAGACAGCAGGACTCGTGGATGCCTTTGGCGTCGCAGGCGCTGGTCCGCAGTATACCCTGCCCACGCGCGTAGGCTATTCACGGAGGCTCAAGCACTCCTTGCGGTGGGCACGGTTGATCCCGGTCGTGCGCGTCGACTATATCTGGCTCACGGCAGACCTGGCAGTGGAATCGGCCTGGGTTGGGCGAGATGCTGGTTCCGACCATCTGCCCGTGTTCGCCCGCTTCTCCGTGCCGGCGGCACGTGCCATCCTGTAGGATGATCGCGGCAAGCCGGAGGCAGACACCCCGATGCCTACATCGTCACGGCTAGTCTACTGGCGCAGTGGACCGCCGAGAATCGTGTGGCGCTCGGGCACTTCGGGCACATCGACCAGTTCCACGGGGTAGCCGCCAGCAGCTTTGAGACGCCGGGCGTACCATTCCGCGATCGGCTGAGCCGAGAGCCCGTGCGCCAGCACGCTCCCTGCGATCGTCCACGTTGCCACCGATACCAATACGTCGATGGGCCGGCCAGCATTCTGCAGCTGGTCGAATGCCAGCAAGGTGAAGACGACGGAGGCGAGACCGCGCGGGCCAAACCACCCCATCACGGCGATGGTGTCTGGGCGCAGGTGCGTGCCGATCAGAGCAATGGCGACGGGAAGCATTCTGACCAGGGTGAGGCTGAGGATGGCGTACAGGATGGGGCGCCAATCAGTAGTATACTGCAACCCGATCGGGAGGAGGACAGCCCCAAACAGCGTCCACACCAGCAGTGAGAGCACCGTGCCCAGGGTCTCAGTGAACTCGGTTGGTGCGATGAACCGAGGATGTGTCGCTGCGCCGAACACCAGTCCGCCGACAAAGGCAGCGATGAAACCGTTGCCATGGAGAGCGATCGCGCCAAAGTAGGCGACCAGGCCGATCCCCAGGATGCCGATTTGCTCCGAGCCACCCGAGGTCCAGCCGCGGCGAGTCGTCAGGGACATGAGCTGGCCACCGACAGCCCCGGCTGCAGCGCCCACCAGGACGCCGACGCCGATTTCAATGAGGGCCATGACGAGCCAGTTTCCCTGACTATGCCCCTCGCTCGCCGCGGCGAAGCTCAAGAACAGGGCAACGATGGGCGTCGCGATACCGTCGTTCAGGCCACTCTCGACGTTGAGCGCGCGGCGGATGCGCACCGGGACGCTGGCATTGTTGAAGATCGGGAGGCCCAGGGCCGCATCGGTTGGCGCGAGCACCGCGCCCAGCAGACCGGCAAGCGCCAGGCCACCGACTGGCAGCAGGCTCAGCGCGAGTACCGTTCCTAGTCCAATCGTCAGGAGCAGACCAATCGTGAGTAGCCGCAGCGGCAGCCGCGCGTCATCGCGCACCTGGCGCAGCGGGAGCGTAGATGCGTCCGCAAAGAGCAACAGTGCCAGAGTCAGCTGGGTGAGCGCCCGAATCGATTCTGCCTTTGGCGAGATGGCGAGCAGCCCGATGCCACCGGGGCCGAGCAGATAACCGACGGCGACAAATATCATCGGCATGGAGATCGACCAGCGCCCCAGGCGCAGTGCCAGGGCACCGTATAGGACAACCGCAGCGGCCAGGACCGCCAAGCTTGATATCATCGCGCCACCCTCTTCCTTCCTCACTAACTCAATCCGTGAACCTATCTCATCTCCCTATCTCATCTCCCTATCTCATCTCAATGTACGCTGCCCGCGAGTGCAGCCCAATCCTAGACCGACAAGTATACTCAAATACTATCCCGGCGTACTCACCTTTCGGCTGGTGCCCTCCTGCAACACCCTGAACTATAGTGAACGTGCGGTCAACGGAATGATCTGGAACGCTCGGCTAGCAACCAAGACGACCACGAGAGTGTTCTGGCCGCACGCCTAACTGCCGCCCTGGATAGCCAGCCAATGAGTTGTGCGTTCGAAAGATGCGTTCGAGAGAGCAGCTACGTCAGTACCTGGTTCGCATTGGGGCAAATGTGGATGCGCGGAGCACAGTAGCAGAAGGTTCGGACCGCTAGACCGACAGCGAGACGCGCTGCCGCGAGCGGCACAGCCACCACCTGACTCGTCCTCTGCCTGATCGGCGACTCTTGCTCATCCGCTTTGGCATGCAGGAAGGATACGGGGTATGGCTACAGAGAAGCCGAAAACGACCACTGCGGCTGGAACAGTTGAATCCAAGCCCAAGCGAACATTTACGTTCCCAACCGCCTATACGATCCTGTTCGCCATTATGGTGGTCGTCACTGCCTTGACCTGGATCATTCCAGCGGGGCTGTACAATTATGACGAGTCAGGCAAGCCGATTCCTGATACGTATCATACCGTGCCGAGGAACCCGCAGCGCTTTTTCCACGACACGTTGCTCGCGCCGATCAACGGTATGTATGGGCTGAAGGACCTTGCCACGGGGCAGGTCAGCACCAGCGTCACCGGCGCCCTGTATGGCTCGATTGATGTTGCACTCTTTGTGCTTGTCATTGGTGGATTCCTCGGCATCACCATGAAGACGGGTGCGGTTGATGCTGGCATCGGTGCCGTAGTCAAACGGCTCGGTACCCGCGGGCACCTGCTGATCCCCTTGCTCATGGTCATCTTCCTGCTAGGTGGTACGACCTATGGCATGGCCGAAGAAACGCTCGCGTTCTACGGTTTGATCATTGCGGCGCTAATCGCGCTTGGCTTCGATGCCTTGACAGGGGTGGCGGTGATCATGCTCGGCGCAGGCATAGGCACGCTTGCGTCGACGATCAACCCCTTCGCAACTGGTATCGCGTCCGCGTTTGCTGGTGTCCCCCTTGGCGATGGGATCATCTTACGAGTGATCCTGCTGATCCTGTGCGGCGGGGCGGGGATCTGGTGGGTCATGCGCTACGCCAATAAGGTGAAAAAGGACCCTGCTGCCTCGTACGTGGCGAGCAAGAAGGCGGAGAACGAAGAGCACTTCCTCCGCCGCAGCTCACAACAAGAGATCGTTCCGCTCACGACGCAACGCAAGTGGATCCTGGTGCTCTTCGGCTTAGCGTTTCTCATCATGATCTACAGCGTGATTCCGTGGGCAGATCTGGGTCTCACCTTCATACCTACGCTCGGTTGGTGGTTTCCGGAGCTGACCGCACTATTCCTCTTGTTTGCGGTGATCATTGGGCTCGTCGGCAAGATGAGTGAGGGGGCACTGACGGCGAACTTCATCGACGGTGCGCGCGATCTGCTCGGCGTCGCGCTGGTCGTCGCCGTCGCGCGTGGCATCTCAGTCATCATGAACAACGGTCTGATCACCGACACGGTGCTCAACTGGGCAGCGCAGGCGCTGTCGCACTTTAACGCCGTCCCCTTTATCAATCTAGTGTTCCTCCTCTATTTGCCACTCGCGTTCCTGATCCCATCCTCATCGGGCCTCGCGACGGTCACGATGCCGATCATGGCGCCGCTGGCGACCTTTGCTCATGTGCCTGAAAGCTTGGTGGTGACGGCGTTCCAGTCGGCGAGCGGCCTCCTCAATCTGTTCACTCCCACGTTCGCCGTGGTCGTTGGCGGGTTGGCCATTGGTCGCGTGCCCCTCAACACCTGGTGGAGGTTTGTCTTCCCGCTGGTTGGGATACTTGCTGTCATCGTCATCGTCATGCTTTCCATTGCTGTGCTCATCCTGGGGTAAGTGGTGTGGTGCGTATAGGCATGCCGTAATCCGGACGAGCGTCGCTTGTGACCGCTAAATGTGCGAAGGAGGTTCTCGATGGCAGCGTTTGGCGCCTATTCCGAGGTTGGTCGACTGCGTAAGGTCCTCGTGTGTCGGCCGGGGCTCGCGCATCTCCGGCTCACGCCAGAGACCAGTAGCGTGCTGCTTTTCGACGATGTCATCTGGGTGCAGGAGGCACAAAACGAGCACTACCAGTTTTGCCAGGTGATGCGCAACCGCGGTATCGAGGTCTTGGAGCTGCATGACCTGCTCGCGACCACCCTCCATGATCCCGAGGCGCGTGCCTGGCTATTGGATCGCAAGATCACGCCAGACACCGTCCCGCTCGTCGGGATAGATGAATTGCGCGCATGGCTGAATGAGATGCCAGCCAAAGAACTCGCTGAGCGACTTATCGGCGGCATCACCATTTCAGAGGTTCCAATCGCGCCCTATACGCGACTGAATCCGTATCTCGACCCTATCCGGTTCATTGTCAAGCCATTGCCCAACTCGCTCTTCACGCGTGATACCTCATGCTGGATCTACGGAGGTGTCACCCTGAATCCGATGTACTGGCCCGCTCGCCGGCAAGAAACACTCTTGACCGCCGCCGTTTACAAGTTCCATCCCGAGTTCAAGAATGGCGACTTCGCGATCTGGTTCGGTGACGGGATAACCGACCATCAAGCCGCGACAGTTGAGGGCGGCGATGTCATGCCCATTGGCAACGGCGTCGTGTTGATCGGCATGGGCGAGCGGACGACAGCGGAGGCGGTCTTCCAAATCGCCCAAGCACTCTTTGCACATGGGGCGGCAGAACGTGTGATCGCCTGTGTATTCCCCAAGAGTCGCGCCGCAATGCACCTCGATACAGTCTTCACCCTGTGTGACCGTGATCTGGCGAACGTGTATCAAGCCGGCGTCGACCACATCGAAGCATTTTCGCTGCGCCCGGACGACAAGGGGAGCGTTGACATCAGACCAGAGGATCGCCCATTCCTTGACGTCGTGCGAGACGCGCTCAAGCTTAAGGAACTCCGAACTGTCACGACGGGCGGCGATACATTTGAGCAGGAACGCGAGCAGTGGGATGACGGGAACAACGTTGTAGCGTTGGAGCCGGGGGTCGTCGTCGCCTACAACCGCAACGTGTATACCAACACCAAGCTGCGCAAGCAGGGCATCGAGGTGATCACGATTGCCGGCTCCGAGCTCGGACGTGGCCGCGGCGGCGGGCATTGTATGACCTGCCCGGTTCTGCGCGATCCACTCGACTAACGCGATCCACTCGACTAACGCAACGTACTGTGTGGGAGCTTCCGCAACCGCATCGACATCAGCCGCTGAACAACAAAGCCAGGAGAAGATTCAGATGCCCTTCAACCTGAGAAACCACGATTTCGCGGAGCTGCTCGATTTCTCGCCCAAGGAGATCAAGTTCCTCCTCACGTTAGCGCAGGAACTCAAAGCTGCGAAGTACGGAGGGTACGAACAGCCGCGCCTCGCCGGCAAGAACATCGCCCTGATATTTGAGAAGTCATCGACGCGCACCCGCTGCGCCTTTGAGATCGCCGCCCATGACCAGGGCGCGCACGTCACGTATCTCGGCCCAAATGAGTCGCAGATCGGCTACAAGGAGTCGATGCGCGACACGGCGCGTGTGCTGAGCCGCTTTTACGATGCGATTGAGTATCGCGGCGCCGGTCAGGAGATCGTCGAGGATCTGGTCAAGTATGCCGACGTGCCCGTCTACAACGGTTTGACCAACGAGTCACACCCGACCCAATTCCTGGCTGATGCGTTGACGATGATGGAGTATTCCAACGTCCCTACGAGCCAAATAGCGTATGCCTTTCTCGGCGATTGCCGCTTCAACACGGCGAATTCACTGATGATTGGCGGGTGCAAATTAGGGATGGATGTACGGTTGTGCGGCCCCAAGTCCCTCTGGCCCGACCCGGCGCTGGTCGACCGGAGCCGAGCGATCGCCGAGGAGACCGGGGCGCGCCTGTTGGTCACCGACGATATTGACGCGGCGGTCAAAGGCGTAGGCTTCCTCTACACGGATGTCTGGGTGTCCATGGGAGAGCCTGACTCGGTCTGGTCCGAGCGCATCGAGTTGCTCACTCCGTATCAGGTCAATTCGCGGCTGCTCGAGCGGACGGGCAATCCTGGTGTCAAATTCATGCACTGCTTACCGGCGTTCCACGATCGGAACACAAAGGTAGGCGCCGATATCTACCAGAAGTTCGGCATCGAGTGTATGGAGGTGACTGACGAGGTGTTCGAGTCGGAGCACTCCATCGTCTTTGACCAGGCGGAAAATCGCATGCACACGATCAAAGCGATTCTGATCGCCACACTCGGCAGTTGAGATATCAGGCAGGTGCCCTTCACACGTCCGCCAGCGCGGCACTCTACAGTTCATTCGCCCGCGAGAAGGAGCAGCCGAATGCGTATAGTCGTGGCCCTCGGAGGCAATGCGCTTCTCCGGCGCGGTCAACCGATGACCGCAAGCAATCAACGCGAGAATGTACGGTCGGCGGCACGAGCCTTGGCGCCGCTCGCCCGAGAACACCAACTGGTCATCACGCATGGTAACGGCCCGCAGGTTGGTCTGCTTGCTTTGCAATCGGCTGCCTATACGGATGTCGAGAGCTATCCGCTTGACGTACTCGGCGCAGAATCTCAGGGGATGATCGGCTACATGATTGAGCAAGAGCTCGACAGGCTCCTGGATTCACGGCCGCCTAGCGTTACCCTCCTCACGCAGGTGGAGGTGGATCCGCGCGATCCCGCGTTCAAGGATCCAACCAAGTTCGTGGGACCAGTCTATGACCAGGCGGAGGCTGCGCGCCTCGCTCGAGAGCGCGGCTGGGTAGTCAAGCCAGATGGCGACAAGTGGCGACGAGTCGTGCCGTCACCTCTGCCGCAACGCATCTTTGACAGCAAAGTGATTGACCTGTTGCTCAACCACGGCGTCGTCGTTGTATGCGCGGGTGGCGGGGGCATCCCCATTGTACGTCGGCAGGACGAACTCATTGGCGTAGAGGCTGTCATCGACAAGGACCGCGCAAGTGCCTTGCTGGCGGTAGACTTGCATGCCGACATCTTCGCCATGGTGACTGACGTCGATGCGGTCTACGTGGACTATGGCAAGCCATCACAGCGTGCCTTGGGCACGATCTCGCCCGCCGAACTGGAGCACTACGTCTTCCCAAATGGATCCATGGGCCCAAAGGTGGAGTCCGCATGCGCGTTTGCGCGGGCAACTGGTCATCCGGCGATCATCGGGTCGCTGTCCAATATTGCCGGATTGGTGGACGGCACGGCCGGCACCAGAGTGACTGTCGAGCAAAGTACCGTTACAGTATAGCCAGCAGACCACTGATGGCCGCCCACGCTCACCTCATGTATAGACGGTGCCGCGGTGATGGATCTGGTGGTGGACCAGAACAAGGGGATCTTTAGTGAACGCGCATCTCCCTGAAACGCCTCCTGAAGCGCCCGCCGATGTTAGCACGAAGGATGGCGTAGCACTTACCGCGCACGCCCCCTCCACCAGCCGTCGCGTCACCACGGTTGCCATCACGCCGCGCTCCACGTGGGTCGCCGCGGGAGTTGTGCTGGTGCTGCTCGTGCTGGTGCTACTCGTGACGAAAGCGCTTGGCGCGCTCGTCATAATTTTTCTCTCGATCATTCTCGCCGAGGCGATTCGCCCTCTGGTTATCCGACTCCAGCGGTACCGCATTCCCCAACCCCTCGCCGTCATCCTCATCTACCTGGGCGTCATTGCGATTCTCGGTGGATTGCTGTGGGTGGTCTTCAATCCTGTGGCGACAGAGGCGAGCGCATTCGCCACGCAGCTACCAACCAACGTCGCTCACCTCCAGACGTGGCTTACGGAGGTAGCGCATACAGCCAGTAATAATCCAGCGGCGATGGGCCTGGTCCAGCAGGTCAGTACGACGCTCGCCAACTGGGCGCAGCAACTGCTCCCCTCCTTGATCAGCGTCCCGGTTGCGCTGCTCACCGGGCTCTTTGGATTCCTCATCAATGCCGTGATTGTGCTGACGCTGTCCTTATTCTGGTTGGGCACCTCCACACGATTCAAGGGCTTCCTGGTGGAGCTCTTTCCGCCGGACAAGCGCCAACTGGTCTCCGTGGTCACGGCCCAGATGAGTCGGAGTCTTGGCGGTTGGGTCTTAGGTACCTTGATTGCCATGCTGCTGATCGGCTCTCTCACCGCGGTTGCGCTCCTGCTTGTCGGCGCTCCCTATGCGCTGCTGCTGGGCATCTTGGCGGGACTCACTGAGCTCATCCCATATTTGGGGCCATGGCTCAGCGGCAGTGTCGCGGCGATAGTGACCCTGGTCACGACGGGGGACCCCCTGAAAGTCGTCTGGGTGATTGTCGTCTTCTTGATCATTCAGGAGGTCGAAGGGAACGTCATTGAGCCAATCGTCATGCACAAGGCGGTGAAGCTCGATCCTTGGCTGGTCCTCGTGGCGATCGTCATTGGCGGGGAATTACTCGGTCTCATTGGGGTCATCTTGGCAGTGCCGGTTGCGGCAGTGTTGCAGGTCGTTGCGCTAGAGGTGATAGCGCCGGCGATTCGCTTGGCGACGAGCCAGCAAGACCAGCAAGGCCAACAAGGGTCGACATCACCTGGTACATGACGCATCCGGACGAGGCGGATAGCGAGTGCAAGACTGACACAAGTAGTGCACCTGGCAGAGCACACGCGAACGACAAGCGTGTGGCAGTGCTCGGAGAGAACTGCACGGTCGCAGGCAATGAAGGAGAGGTACGGTATGATCAAGGAGCCAGCCCTTCGCCATCCATCCGAAGTCCCGCTCTACGTGGTATGTGTTGTGCTCAACTTTCTGATACTCGTCGTGCTCATTGAAGCTCTTGTGTTTGTGTGGACCCATCCGGCGCTCTTGTCCAATCAGGTGCTGACCGATGCAGCCGTAGCGCTCTTGCTCGGTCTCATCCTGTTGCCCGTGGCGTATGTCGTCTACCGCAACCTGACGCGTGCTGCCACACGAGGCTCGGCAGTCTTGGTCTCCCAGAAGCAGTTTCCCGAAATCGCCACCGTGCGTGACACCTTCGCGCAGAAGCTTCATCTGCGCAGGGTGCCGGAAATCTATGTCACATCCGGCAATGGACAGTTGAACGCCTTTGCCGCCTCGGCATCCCGCGTCGATTTTGTCGTGCTGCACAGCGAGCTGTTCGCCAATCTGTATCAGAACAATCGCGAAGGATTGGCGTTTATCGTGGGCCACGAGCTAGGGCATATCCGGCTCCATCACACACGCTTATGGTATCAACTCTCGCTCGCGTTCATCAACGTTATCCCGCTCATACCTGGGTTCCTCTCACGCGCACGCGAGTACTCTTGTGATCGACACGGCGCCTTTTTGGAGCCGCAGGGCGA
>DASVOW010000314.1:0-4192 GCA_036383155.1 Ktedonobacterales bacterium | reverse complement strand
CCAGGCGCCAGACCTGCGCCATATCCTGGTGACCGGCACTGAAGACGTGGCAGACGACGCGTCCGCGGTTCCGTTTGGCCGGCTCATCCGCTCGTATTCGCCTGAACGGGCGCCAATCGTGCATGTGCGCGGTGATGATCTCCTCGCCCTCCCCTACTCCAGCGGCACGACCGGACTGCCGAAGGGCGTGATGCTGACGCATCGCAACATCGTCGTCAACTTCCACCAGTTCATCTCGTCGGCGCGTGTCACCGAACAGGATGTCTTTCTGGTTTTCCTCCCGCTCTATCACATCTATGGTGTGGCGCTGCTGGGGCAGGCAACGTTCTCCGGCTCGGCGCTTGTGCTCATGGAACGCTTCATACCCGACGACGCTTTCTCGCTGATCAAGAAGCGTGGTGTGACGATCCTGCCGGTGGCGCCGCCGGTATTGCTTGCCTTCGCGGGAATGCCAAATCTCAGCCGCGACCTCTTCCCCAAGGTGCGCCACATCCTCTGCGCCGCCGCGCCGATGGCCGTTGTTCCCGCAGCGAAAGTAGTCGAAATGACGGGCATTCCTGTATTGCAGGCCTACGGTATGACCGAAGCCTCGCCGCTGACCCACCACAGCCCGATAGATCCCGAACACATCAAGCTCGCGTCCGGCGGCATCCCCGTCAATGACACGGAGCAGAAGGTGGTGGATCTGGAGACCGGCGAGCGCATCTTGCCGCCGGGCGAGGTGGGCGAAATCTGCGTGCGCGGCCCACAGGTCATGCGCGGCTACTGGCGGGCTGAGAGCGAGACGGCGCGTGTGCTGCGCGACGGGTGGTATCACACCGGCGACGTTGGCTATGTGGACGAGCAGGGCTACGTCTTCATCGTCGACCGCGCCAAAGAAATGATCAAATATAAAGCCTTTGGCATCGCGCCTGCCGAGCTGGAGGCAGTGCTGCTGGAGCACCCCGCCGTGCGCGACGCGGCGGTGATCGGCGTGCCCGATGCCGAGGCGGGCGAGCTCCCACGTGCCTATGTGTCTCTGCGTGAGGGACACTCGCCGTCTGCCGATGAGCTTATAGCCTTCGCCAACGGCAAGCTCGCCAACTACAAATCTATTCGCCAGCTTGTCTTCGTCGAGAGCATCCCGAAGACGCCGTCCGGCAAGATTCTACGGCGCGAGCTCAAGGCGCTGGCGCAGACACAATCGTGACGAGACGGCAACTGCTCAGCATATATGCCTGACGCCGCTATCCCTGTGGTGCACCAGCCGTGGCACAGCGGAAGCCGATGTACTCCATTCGGATATCGGGTGAGTCGGCATCCCGGATCGTGGTATATGCCGCTGCGGGCAATATCGCGTAGGTCCCGCCGCGTGCCACGAAGTCGCCCTTCCCGTAGAGCGGATCCGTGTAGCTGGCGCCGGGATAGGGCGCGTAGATTGAGCGTGTCCACTGCAACACATTCCCAGCCATATCGAGCACCCCGTAGGGGCTCGCCCCGGCCGGATAGTGGCCGGCCGGCGAGGTGTACGCGTAGCCATCATCACCAGTACCCGGCTTCCAGCGTGGGCAGTGGCGGTCGCACAGATTAGCCTGGGACCCATCGGGAACGGAGGATCCCCATGGAAATGGCTGGAATGCCAACCCATGCGCGGCGTACTCCCACTGCTCCTCGCTGGGCAGCTTCATGCCCACCCACGCGGCGTACGCCTGCGCATCATGCCAACTCACCTGCACGACAGGGTTGGCATCCTCACCGCTGATGGTGGACCCTGGCCCGAGCGGCTGGCGCCAGCTCGCGCCGGGCAAGCGGGTATCTCCACCCTCGCGCTCCCAGACCCAGCCCCAGCCGTATCGTTGGGCATCGGTCACGTAGCCCGTCGCCGCGACAAAGCGGGCAAACTGGGCATTGGTGACGTCTGTTTCGTCGATCCAGTATCCTGCCAGCTGCACCTGATGCTGTGGAAGGCTCACGGCAAAGTTAGCGGCGTTGCAGGCGGCACTCTGCGGCCCGTATTCCTGCAGGCAGAGCTGTGTCTCGGTTGCTACAGCATCAGCCGGAAGACCAATTGCGACTGTTCCTCTGGGAATGAAGATCATCGTCATGCCGTCCACCGGGCGCACCCAGTGTGCGCCAGGAGCCGCGCTCGCCGGTGGCTGCGCGGCGAGGGGACTCACCGTGCAGCAGGTCTGCGCCGCTACCGGTGTAATGGCCACGAAGCGTGCCGTGAAGAACAGGAGCAGCAGGCACGCGAAAACGGCATGGAGACGTTTGTGGTTGGTAAACAACGCGAGGATGAGCCCTGGATCGACATCCCACTGGCGTTTGGCACGTCTCTGCTGCCCAAGGTGCGCTCCAAGTGTCCTCGCATCAGCCAGCGCCTGTCGCACTGGGCGGCCGGCGCTCAGCCGGGCAAGCTCGTGCCACGCCACGACGGCGATGATCAGCCCCATGACCACGGCGATCCCACTCTGCCGTAGAGTATAGACATCGAAGGTGGCATGGTAGCCGACCTGCCACGCATTGAGGGTCGCCATCACCTGAGCGTAGCCAAGCGCGAAGAGGCCGGTGACAGCGACGATCCCCAGCCCAGTGAGACTCTGGAGCAAGACGAGTAGCCGCTGGATTGCAGGGCTCTTATCGGCACTCAGCACGCTCAGCGCCCAAATGAAGATCGCCGCGTACGGCAGGAACGCGGCATCCCGGATACTCATCAGCGCGTATGTCGCATTTCCGTAGAGCACATTCAGATAATCCTGGAACATCGGCCCCAGGACCAGGAAGAGCGTCAGCCCGATGCCCAGCGCGCGATTGTACGAGAGCCGCTCCTCGGCGGTCCGCCGTGCAGGCTGCAAGGGGGTCATCACGACGCGAGGCACGTCTGGGAGGATGAGCCACAGCAGCGACCACGAGCCACGCATATCAAAGTACATAGAGAGCAGACCGCCAGGGGCATAGCTCAACGCAAAGACGATGCGCAGCAGCACACCGGAGCATATGAGGATGGGGGCAAACGCGCCTGCCACCCGCCAGCCAAAGGTGCCAGCCAGATAGCAGCCCACACCGCAGAGCACGAACAGGATGGCCAGATAGCGCCCGAAAGTATCCTGGAGCAGCGCAGGGGTAGTCAGGGTGGGATTGAAGGCCACCATACTGGAAAGCTGGAGCGCGAAGGCCAGCATGAGCGCGGCCCAGCTGGCTTGCCGTCCGCGAGCGGGCGTCGCTGAGGGTGCCGCAGCCTCCTCAAGTTTCTCCTCCGTGCCCAGTGCGGCACGAGCCGTGGGCGTCTGGAAGTAATATTCCAGCGCGCGGGCTGGCGGTGGATCAATGACGCTCACGCGCGAGTAACGCAGCCTCCACCCTGCCGTCTGGATCGGCACGGTTGCCGTGTCACCTCGGTGCGCCAGGCGGTGCAGGATTGATCCGCGCAGCAGCGCGGCACGCGGCACGGTAAGCCGCACCGTCTGACGCGCACCCGCACGGCCCGTCACCGTCACGCGCTGAATGTCCTGCCAGTTGAGTTTGAGTTCACGCCCGAGCAGGGGGCTGACGATCACGTGCTCCTGGCTTAGCACCAGGCGCGGCTTCGGCAGCGAGAGTGCCGTCAGGCAAAATACCGCGCTCTCCACCAGCAGGAGACAGCCCCAGAAGGTTGGATTTAGGGCTGCGCCGGGCGCAAGACCGGCGGCCAGATTGCCAGAGAGGACGGTTGCCGCAGCCAGCAGCACCATCGCGGCGATGGGCAGTAAGACGATGAGCCTAGTAGCATGGGATCGTTTGTAGAGCATACGGCTATCGCTCCTTGAGTACGGATCTGGCGTTCTCCTGCAGCCGAAATACCCACTAGCGCAAGTAGGCCAGCTGAATCGCTGGGCTGCTTGCTGCACAGTCTACCAGAACGAAGTTCGGCTGTATACCCCCCGGCGCCCACCACTCATCGCCTCTGCAACACCAGGCCACTCTATACAACCTTCCTCTTCCTACGTGGTAAAATAGAGAGAGCGTCACGGTGGGGCTCATCGAGCGACCCTGGCGCCGACCGAGAGGGGGATCGCGGGCGCGATCGCCCTACCTTGTGTGTTCGCGAATGTGCCGTTCAATCCATCGATGGATGTATGTGCGCGGACCATAGTAGACGGGTGCGTGGGCCAAACCAGGCATGAGGGAGTAGCGAAACGGTGAAGGTGATTGCGGGGTTGGGGAACCCTGGTCT
>DASVOW010000313.1:0-2809 GCA_036383155.1 Ktedonobacterales bacterium | reverse complement strand
CCTTGGCGCTGAGTATATGCTCAAGAGCGCCAAAGACCTCCAGCCGAAGGTCTACACCATCCCGACGGACATCGACAAAGAGATCGCCCGCCTCAAGCTCAAAGCAATGGGTCTCACCATCGATACCCTGACACCTGAGCAGGAGCAGTATCTCAACGCCTGGGAGTCCGGCACCTAATCACTATCGCCTGACCTCTTGAGTGCAAGGAGAGTGGAGGCATCTGTCTCGACGAATGCCTCCACTCTCATGCGAACCAGACTGATAGAGCGATCGCAGCCCACCCTGGCGCGAAATATAAATCATTTTGAAAGGAACGTGGTGATGTCCAGCAGTTTCATGTCCAACCCCAAGGCATTCTTCACCAGCGAGAGCGTAACCGAGGGCCACCCCGACAAGCTCTGCGACCAGATCAGCGACGGCGTACTTGATGCCCTGCTCGCCGAAGACCCTCTTGCTCGCGTCGCCTGCGAGACGGCAACCACCACCGGCCTTGTACTTGTGGCAGGTGAGATTACGACCACCGCCTGGGCTGACATCCCCGAGATCGTGCGCACCTCCATCAAGAATGTCGGCTATGTAGATGCCCGCTATGGCTTCGACTATCGCACCTGCGGCGTCGCCACCTCCATTGGCAAACAGAGCCCCGACATTGATCGCGGCGTCAGCGCGTCCGTCGAGTATCGCGAGCGCATGGCGACCGGCACACTCTCCGAGACTGAGCTCGATGCCATTGGCGCTGGCGACCAGGGCATGATGATCGGCTTCGCCTGCAACGAGACCCCTGAGCTCATGCCCGCCACCATCAGCTACGCCCACAAGCTGACGCGCCAGCTCTCACAGGTGCGCCGCGCCGACTGGGAGAACCAGGGCCAGATGGAATACCTGCGCCCCGACGGCAAGAGCCAGGTGACCATCCAGTACGAGCACGGCAAGCCTGTCCGAGTGGACACGGTCGTCATCTCCACCCAGCACGCCGACACCGTCACCCAGGAGCAGATCCGCGCCGACGTCATTGAGCGCATCATCAAGCCTGTGATCCCCGCCGAGCTGCTCGACGACCACACCAAGTACTACGTCAACCCAACCGGGCGCTTCGTTATCGGTGGTCCGATGGGCGATGCAGGCCTCACCGGACGCAAGATCATCGTAGATACCTACGGCGGCATGGCCCGCCATGGTGGCGGCGCCTTCTCAGGCAAAGACCCAACAAAGGTCGATCGCTCAGCCGCCTATGCCGCGCGCTACGTCGCCAAGAACATCGTCGCGGCGGGGCTGGCAGATCGCGTTGAGCTTCAGATCGCCTATGCCATCGGCGTCGCGCGTCCACTCTCGCTCTTCGTCGAGACGTTCGGCACGGGCAAAGTCTCCGACGAGCAGCTCATCGATCTGATCAACGAACATTTCGACCTGCGCCCGGCTGGCATCATCCAGACACTCAACCTGCGCCGGCCGATCTATCAGCCCACCGCCGCCTTCGGCCACTTCGGTCGCACCGACATCGACGCCCCCTGGGAAAAGACCGACAAGGCCGATATCCTCCGCAGTGCTGCTGGCGAGCGCGTCGCCCAGGCCGTCTAAGTCTCACCAGACTTCACATGAATTGCTGGACTGATGCATTCACCACAGTGAGCGCAGAGAGGGGAGCGAGAACTCGCTCCCCTCTCTGTCTACTCTCTTTACCTGCCGCGCCACTATTCGCGATGCGATTCCTCTCGCTCCAGCCAGTGCGGATCCACAGGCACCGTATTCGCGCCCCACCTCAGCAACTTGAACAACCCAAACCCCAGCGCCAGCACCAGCACCACCGTGATTGCCACCTCCGGCGTCCCAATCGGCAGGTGCGGCAGCGACGACGCGAAGCTGCGCGTCGTCTCGCTCACCTTCATCGGTGCTGTTCCGAAGGGGGCCAGCGCAATCACGCCGTTGCTAGTGACGCCCAGGTCATACGTCACCTGCGCCTCCTCCGCATCCAGCGTCAGATATGTCAGCCAGCTTTCCTGCCGCACCCAACCCATATTGCGGTCCGTCGAAAGATCGTGGTAAAGCGTCGGCGTCAGCCGCTCCTGAAATGCCACCCGGAACCCCGGCGCCCCCGGCAGCTCAGACCCCACTGCCGATTGTCCGACAATCGCTGCGGTCTCGCTCGTATTCAGCGCCATATCCGTCAGCATATAGAGATCGGCGTGCACCTGCTGCCCGTCGAGCGCCAGCACCTCCAGCGGCACCCACGGATGATCCGTCCGCATCGTCAGCAACAGCGGCACACCATCGCCGGTCTGCTGTCCCCGCGCCTTGGCAGCCGCCGTGTCATACTTTGCCGCCATGAAGAACGGGCTACCGTTGGCATAGGCCAGCAGATGGGCGCGCGTATCATCGCTCAGGACGAAGGCATTCTTGTTGCACCACTCGATCACCTCCGATCCACTACCTTTCAAGATAGTGACATCCAGCGCCTCCACCTGCACCTGCTGCAATACCTGTGCGCCCGAGTTGGCAGCACTTTCCCTCGCCGCGCCAAACAGCGCTTTCGGCTGCGGGTGCGTCTCAATGGCAAGTCGCTGGAAGGTCCACGCGCCTCCCGCCTCGATCTTGATCGGATTCGCCGGCAGCGGCACAATCCACCCGACGCTACTCTCATTTCCTTGATAGGCAAAGCCCGTCAGATAATGCTCGATGCCATCGTGCCAGGCGACGAGTGTCGTCGCCCGCGCCAGCCGCACATCGCCGTCCGGCGCCACCAGCCCCCCACACGCCAGCGCAGGCAGCGCCACCAAAGCCTGCAGAGCCAGCACGCACGCGGCAGCAAAT
>DASVOW010000312.1:0-2438 GCA_036383155.1 Ktedonobacterales bacterium | reverse complement strand
CAGCCGTCCGACCTCCGCTGCCTGGGCTACACGCGCCGCCATGCTTGGCGTGCTATGGCCGTAGCCACGATGTGGCGATGCGCCGGCATAATCATCTTCGCTATACTGCGCGTCATGCACCAGCACATCGGCGCCGCGCGCGAAGCGGATAAACCGTTGTACGCCTTCTTCGCCGCGCTCACCTACCTCCACATCCGTCGCGAAGACGAGCGAGCGCCCGCCAGCGCTGATGCGATACGTCAGCGTGCCCTCGCGCGGGTGCATGTGCGCGTGCAGCACTTCGACTGTCAGCGTGTTGGTTGGTGGACGGGCGGCGCTCTTCCAGGTCGTCGGGCCGGCTCCGCCCTGCGGCCAGACCAGATGCGTCCCATCGCCGATGCTGCGCACATGACGGCGCGAGGGCAGATCGTGAAAATCGACCGGGAAGTAGGGCGAACACATGTATCTGGAAAGTATCTGCTCAAACCGCAGGCCTGTGAGATCAGGGCCGAGCAGATGCATATCCATGCCAGGCTCGAACAGCGGCGCGAAGAACGGCAGGCCGCAGAGATGGTCGTGGTGAGCGTGGGTGAAGAGGAGCGTGAGGCTCGGCCGCTCTCCTTTTGGAAGCGTACGCCACTCGCGCATCAGCGCATCGCCAAGCGCCATGATGCCGGAGCCGGCGTCTACTACGAGCACATGCCGGCCATACCGCAGCTCCAGGCAGGTGGTGTTGCCACCGAAGCGCGACCCCATCGAATAGGCGGATGGATGGCTGCCGCGCACACCCCAGAAACGCACGTGCAGGCGACCAGCGGGCGGGAGTGACGCGGCGCTACTCTCCCATGTACGCACATCCTCGCTCTGCTGCCGATGCCGACGCATCATCCACTGCATCGTCGTCCTCCACGGATATGCTACACGCTACCATTGATACTGATAGTCCTGTTTTCGCTCTGTCGTGCGCATAGGGGTCAGATGCAACCTATGTACCAGCGAACATGTTGTTATGGTTACGCGCAGGAGGCGGCCCTGGTTACAGACAGCCGCGTTTTGCTACACAAACGATTGCGCTCAGTATAGCATTCGCATCGCCGCCGGACTGTGAGCCAGCCCACACTAGCCAGATTACGCTTTCTTGCCGACAACGTGGGAGGCAGAGTTGCTAGCCCATATGGGAGTGGATAGCTCCGTGGACAAAGTCGTGGATAACTCTGTGATCCCTTGTATCTCGTGTGGATAACCTGTTCGATATGTCTACAAAGAGAAGGCTCTCCATGAATCCACGTGCATGTCAAACGCGCTCTATTCGTTGAGTGCCTGCTGCCGTCCCGCATCCACACGAACGTTTGCCTGATGGGCCACGTGCTTGGGTCGTTGCCGGGTATGGCCACCCTTCCCGCGACTTATCCACATATCCCCATGCGGTGGATAAGCAGGCGATTTGCCAAAGCGTCTTCTGTCCGCTACTCTGTGTGATGCCGCATCGTCTTCACTTTCACGCCGATTGGTATAGACGCGCGCTCGATGGTATACTAGGTACGGTGTTCTAGTATACCTGTTCTATTGCGAGTGGGCGCGCCAACTCGACGGTCTGAAGCATTTGCGGGAGTATTTATCTGGCGCGGAGGGTTTTCGCTATGGCCGTGGAGAAGCTGCTGCCACAAAACGTCGAAGCTGAAGTGGGCGTCCTTGGCAGCTTGCTCATTGACCCCGAGGCCATTGTCCAGGTCGCCGACTTCCTGCGACCTGAGGACTTTTATCGCGACGCCCACCGCAACATCTTCCAGGCGGTGCTCGATCTCTACGAGGCAGGCCGTCCGGCGGACCTGATCACGCTGACCGATGAGCTGACTCGGCGCGGCAAGCTGGACGAGCTCGGCGGCATCAGCTACGTGAGCTCGCTCGCCAACCAGGTACCAACCTACAGGAATATCAAGCAGTATGCGCAGATCGTCGAGCGCACGGCGATCTTGCGGCGCCTGATTCACGCCGCCGGTCAGATTGCCGGTGTAGCCTACAACGATCCGGACGCGGATGAAGCGCTCGAACAAGCCGAAAAGCTGATCTACGATGTCAGCCAGCGCTCCTCGCGCTCGGAGTTTGACTCGGTCGGCAATATCCTGCGCGATTATCTCGACAAGCTCGATCAGCTTCACGAGCGACGCGGCTCTATCGTCGGCGTCGCCTCCGGGTTCTCCGACCTGGACAAGATGACCGGCGGCCTGCAGAAGTCCGACCTGATAATACTGGCTGCTCGCCCTGCGGTCGGTAAGACGGCACTTGCTCTCTCGCTCGCACACAACGCCGCGCTACGCTACAGTCATGGCATCGCGGTGTTCAGCCTAGAGATGAGCAAGGAGCAGTTGGTGGCACGCCTGCTCTCGATGGACGCGGGGGTGGATCAGCAGAGTCTGCGCACGGGCTACATCACCGACGACGAGTGGGAGCGCATCAGC
>DASVOW010000311.1:0-4668 GCA_036383155.1 Ktedonobacterales bacterium | reverse complement strand
TAGCGCCGCACCGGGAAGCCGACCACACCGAGCACACACAGCTTGCCGACCGCCAGCTCCAGCTCGATCGCCGCCAGCGGCACCACCGCAATCCCCAGATCGGCCGCGACCGCCTGCTTGATCGCACCGCTGCTGCGCAGCTCCATCCCCACCTGCAGGGTAGCCCCACGCGTCTCGAAAAGACGCTGCATATCGATGCGCGTCCCCGATCCCGCCTCGCGCAGTAAAAACGTCTCACGCGTCAGCTCTTCGAGTGAGATGTTCGATCGGCTCGCCAGCGGGTGGCGCGGCGACGCAATCACCACCAGCTCATTAGGAACGAACTGTGCCACCTCCAGATCGTGCGGATCCTCAATCAAGCCCATCACCGCCAGATCCACTTCGTTGTCGAGCAGCCGCTTCTGCACGGTGAAGCGGTTCAGCACGTCGAGCGTCAGCTTGACCCCCGAAAACTCCCTGTGAAACGCTCCTAGCGCCGCCGGTACGATATAAATGCCCGCGCTGGTGCTCGCCGCCACCTTCACCGTTCCGCGACGGCCTCCCCCCAGCTCCTCCATGACCAGCCGCGTCTCGTCGAGCAGCCCAAAGATGCGCTCGCTATAGCTGAGTAATTCCCGCCCCGCCTCCGTGAGATGCAGCGTGCGCCCCACCTTCTCGAAAAGCGGCAGCCCGATGCTCCGCTCCAGCGACTTTACCTGCAGCGACACGCCTGGCTGGCTCAGATACAGCGCGGCGGCCGCTCGCGAATAGCTGCCATGCTCGGCGACCGAGCGGAAGATATGAAGCTGGTGGAGGTTGATGTCCATAAGTTTTTCCTTATGCGTGACATGAAAAACCGATATTGGATATTATACACCAGACCAGGTATGCTTTTTGCATCACACCCCAACAAACAGGCAATGGCGCCTGTCATTACACCAAAGAGGGTTTGAGAGGAGCAACTTGCATGAGCACACTGTTACGTGATCACGTAAGTGACCGGCAGGGCGCTGAGACCAGCGCTACTGGCGCCGATTGGGACCATAATCCGCGCTGGAACGGCATCACCAGGCCATACACCGCGAGCGACGTCGAGCGACTTCGTGGCAGCGTCCGCATCGAGTACACCCTGACGCGGATGGGCGCGGAACGACTGTGGAATCTCCTGCACACCGAGCGCTTCGTGCCCGCGCTGGGCGCGCTCACAGGCAATCAGGCCGTGCAGCAGGTGAAGGCGGGACTAAAGGCAATCTATCTGAGTGGCTGGCAGGTCGCGGCTGATGCGAACCTCGCGGGTCACATGTACCCAGATCAGAGCCTCTACCCGTCGAACAGCGTCCCACAGGTAGTCAAGCGCATCAATCAGGCGCTGCAGCGCGCCGACCAGATCGCCCACTCCGAAGGCAAGGACGACACGTACTGGTATGCGCCCATCGTGGCAGATGCCGAGGCCGGTTTCGGCGGCCCGCTCAACTGCTTCGAGCTGATGAAGTCCATGATCGAGGCTGGCGCCGCAGGCGTCCACTTCGAGGACCAGCTAGCCTCGGAGAAGAAATGCGGCCACATGGGCGGCAAAGTGCTGATCCCGACACAGAGCGCGATCAAAAACCTCACCGCCGCGCGCCTCGCCGCCGATGTCATGGACGTGCCGGCGCTCGTCATCGCCCGCACCGACGCCAACGGCGCCAACCTGATCACCAGCGACATCGACCCGCGTGATCAGCCATTCCTCACCGGCGAGCGCACCGCCGAGGGGTTCTTCCGCATCCGGCCGGGCATCGAGACCGCCATCGCGCGTGGCCTCGCCTACGCCCCCTATGCCGACCTCATCTGGTGCGAGACCTCCGAGCCAAATGTCGAGGAGGCGCGGCGCTTCGCCACCGCCATCCACGAGCAATTCCCCGACAAGCTGCTGGCCTATAACTGCTCGCCATCCTTCAACTGGCGCAAGAAGCTCGATCCCCAAACCATCGAGCACTTCCAGCAGCAGCTCGGCGACATGGGCTACAAGTTCCAGTTCGTCACGCTCGCCGGCTTCCACGCGCTCAATCTTAGCATGTTTGAGTTGGCGCTCAACTACAAGTCGCGTGGTATGGCCGCTTACTCCGAGCTACAGGAGCGCGAGTTCGCTCTGGAAGACGCGGGCTACACCGCCACCAAGCACCAACGCGAAGTCGGCACCGGCTACTTCGACGACGTGGCGCAGGTGATCTCCGGCGGCACGTCCTCCACGACCGCCCTCACCGGCTCCACAGAAGAAGCGCAGTTCCACTAGCACCATCTCGCCCCGCCGTTGGCTCACCTCCACGGCGAGGCAACCAGCTCTGGCACGCGGCCGGTATCCTTTTTTAAGGATACCGGCCGTAATCTTTGCTAAAGGCAAGTTCGCCTGCTGTCCTCAATGGGGTAATACCACATCGGCGTGGATGCTTGGGGTATGCAGGGGCGTGTACACCCCGTCCCCGCGCGCTCCGGCCATGCGTGGCCGAGAGCGCTGACAGCAGAGCCCAAAGCACTTTGGTATAAGCTCAGTAGACGATAATCGGCGTTCCGGGGCTTGAGAAGGCGGTGACAGTGCCCATATCGCCGTTCGCATAGTGGAAGTTGATGCAGCCGTGCGACCCGCCGTTGAAGGCCTCGGGATCGTAATGGGGCAGGTTGGTGAGGTAGCCCATCTCGGTGTTGTCACGCCACCAGCCATCATGTACGAAGTAGCCATAGAGTGAATAGCCGAAGGAGTAATGAACTGGCGTCGGCGGGTAATAGAAGGGCGACCCCTTTGGCTCGCTAGACTTGAAGATATCCCCTCCCGGCGGCCCTTTCAACGGGGGCAGCGCGCAGTGGATGCCCGGCACTGAGGGCTTATCCGGGCTACCGGTCGTCACGTCGAATGCGTATGGCTTGCCTCCGTCGACCACCAGTTTCCCGTTCGAGTAGAGACGCGCCTTCTGTTCGCGCAGCGAAACCACAATCACATGTGTGTTCTGAACCCCATAGTAGTTGATCAGATCCACGTCGGTCTGGTGCGACTTCATTGACCACGCCTGCCGAGCAGCGTTATCCTTGGGCATCTGTGCCAGGTTTGTGATCATGGCCGAGAGGTTGTGAATGAACATTTGGGCCTCGTCTTCGATGGCCTGATAATCGGCGGCCGCATCAGCGGACGGGTCATTGCGCTCGCGATACGCAGCCTGAGCGATGCGCACCTGAGCGTCCTTGATGCCTACCGTGTCCTTCCTGTCATACCGCAGATCGTCGTCCGCATACTCGTAGGCGTTCGGAGTCTTGTACAGTGTCCCGGCATAGTTGACATCAGTCGTCGTAGACTGCCCCTTATCTATGAGGGATTGAAGTGCGATGTTCGTGTCGTAAAACGCCTTGACCTTCACCAGTGGGAACGCGAGTGCCTGCTCGTGCTGCTGCACCGTCTTCACCACCGCATTGAGGTCGCTGGTGGTCTGCGCGGCAGCGAGCGCCTGGGCGTCTTGAGCAGCGGCCCGTGCGTACTTCGCGTCAATCTGAAAATCTGGCACATTGGGATAGAAATCTGACGCAGGCTCGAAGCCACCGGAACTGTTCGTCTGGTTCCACACGGAGATATAGTCCGGCACGTCGTGAACTTTCGCCCTGTGGTTCTTCAGATACTCATTGTTCGCTTGCGCTTCGGCCTGATAGGTGTTCACGTCGTTCTGGTAGCGCCCCACCACGGCGGCAACGCGGGCTCGCGGGAGCATCGCGGGATCGGTCTCCGCCGTAAGAGTCGCCATTTCCGCCTGGAGCTGCACATTGAGAACGGCGAACGCATCGGCGGTCTGCGCGGCTTTGAACGCCGAGAGCGCCTCCGACGGCCACGACGAGAAATAGCTGGTCAGCGGCTCCGCCTTCGGCGTCACCATAACCGGCGAGCTCGCGGCAATCGGATAGTCTGACTGCTTTGCCCAGAACTGCGCGGGAACAATGCCAAAACCGGGGATCTCTCCACCCTCCGTCGCGCACTGCAACACATGGGCCGGTCCCGCATTCGGTAGGAGAGAGTTGCTCACGCTATTCGTCAGCGTGGTGAGCGTCTGGATCTGCTGATAGACGGGAAGAATCTGTGTGACGGCGCCGAGCTGATCGAGGATGTAGCCGTCGACAGCGAAGTAGTCCTTGGTCGTCTGTGCGGCGGCCAGTCGCTGCTGCGCCTGTGGCACGGATGGGTCGAAGAGCTTGGCGGCGGATGTCACGTCGGTGATGCCTGCATGCTCAGTCGTGGCCAGAGAAGACTGTAGCGCGCTGAGATCGCTCGACGCCTGCGCCTGCGCCTGGCTCGGGGTCATCTTCTCCAGCGCAACGACTTGATTGTAGAGCTGAGTATAGCCGTCTGCTGCCGCCTGATAGGCGCTGCTCGAACCGCTCGACGTACCGGCCGCCAGCGCATTCTCCCGCGCGATGATGGGCGCCAGCCGCCGTGCCGGGACGCCAGCCCCAGTGGTGGCCGTATGAAGCTCGGTGTCGAGCTTGGTCTTGTTCTGGCTCGCGGCCGATTGTGCATCAGGTGCGCAGGCCGTGAGCAGCGCGGTGGCCACGGAAATTAACATAAAGAGCGACCCGACAAGGCGCTTGCGCGAGCCTGCATACGACCGGCGCCGTGCGTGTCCTATAGGAGATCCCATCCGCAATACATCCTCCAAACCTCTGCTCCCCAAC
>DASVOW010000310.1:0-7663 GCA_036383155.1 Ktedonobacterales bacterium | reverse complement strand
GAAGCCCTCTTCGGTGGCGCCAGCACCCGCGAGTTCGTGCTCGCGCTGCTCATCGGCATCGCCTCCGGCACCTTCTCCTCGATCTTCAACGCCAGCATGATCCTCACCGTCTGGCAGACCGGGGAATACCGCCGCTGGTTCCGCCGCACACCGCCCGACGTCACACGGCGCCCTTCCCCGGCCCGCGCCGTCGCCCGCGTCTAGCGCGCACAGCCACCAACTACCGTAAACACCAGGAGGGATGCGGGTACTTCGCCCGCATCCCTCTTCTCTTTGCCCTGGCCTCTCTCACTGGGCGCAAAGCTCTCACTATCGCCAGCCTGCGGGCAAGATCACTCATCCCCCCTCTGTTCACCTCGGCGCTCGGCGATCCGCATGGCAATGCCATCCAGCACCAGCCCCAGGCCATAGTCCACCCCATCACTCTCCGTTGGGGACAACGCCCTCGCTGCCATAGCCGCCCTCAGCGCCGGGAAGCGGTCCCCATGTTTCTGCAGCACGCCGGCAATCATCGTTCCCCACCGTTCGCCGCTGCCTCTTTGCTCCCGCCGCGCCCGCTCCAGCGAATACTGCGCCGTACTCCGTACGTGGTTGAGCACGGTCAGGACCGCGTCGACCGCCTCTGCTCCGCTCAGCCCAGTCCCCGCCAGCGCGCCCACCGCCGCCTCAAACCATCCAAGCTCGTTCGGCCCCATCAGCCGGACTGACCCCGTCACTTCCAAGCTCCAAGGCGCGTGATGGAAAGCCGCCCAGATCAGTCTGGCCCATTCCTCCAACTGCGACCGCCAGTCCCCTGGCACCTCATCCAGCGCAGGCGGTTCGCCTATCCCAATGTCGATCATGAGGGCGACCAGGTCTGCCTTGCTGGGCACATAGCGATACAGCGCCATCGTCGTGACCCCGCATGCCCGCGCGACACGCTGCATCGAGACCGCCTCCAGCCCCTCGGCGTTGGCTATCTCGATCGCCGCCCGCGCGATCTGCTTCACACTCAGCCCGGGTTTGGGTCCGCGGCTCGGCTCACCCTTCTCTTCCCAGAGCAGGTCGACGCTCAGCGCCCGCTCCCCCACATCACGCTCCTGTGCCATCTCCACTCCCTTCCATGTTTCACCCCAGGCTCTTACAGAGCGATAATTGACTTCTCCAAATAATTGTGTATAGTATACACAGATTCAAAACAGTGTACTATATACACAGTTTAAGGAGAGCAGCATGCCCCCTCTCATCCCACCCATCGTGGCAGCCCTGGCCATCGTACTCGCCGTCCCGCCCGCCGTAGCGCTAGCCTACCGCAAGCTGCGCCAGCTCAAGACGGCACGCGCGCTCAAGATTACATCGCCCGACGGCATCGTCGAGGAGCGCTTCGTCCGTATCGGCGGAATCGACCAGTGGATCGGCATTCGTGGCGAGCACCGTGACAACCCTGTCCTGTTGGTGGTGCATGGTGGCCCCGGCTACCCATACTCGCCTTGCGCATCGGTCCTGCGTCGCTGGGAAAAATACTTCACCATTGTCCAGTGGGACCAGCGTGGCGCAGGCAAAACCTTTGGCCGCAACGGCAAGTCCGGCACCGGCGAGCTCACGTTTGACCGCCTGAGCGCGGATGGTATTGAGCTAGCCGAATTCTTATGCAAGCACCTGCACAAACGGCAGATCACTCTCTTCACAAGCTCGGCGGGAACCCTTGTGGGCCTCCCCATGGTGCAACGCCGCCCCGACCTCTTCTCCGCATACGTCGGCTCCGATCTCAACGTCCACACGCTTCGCGCCGAGTCCCTCACCTATCCGATCATCCTCGAACGCCTCCGCGCTGCCCACAACAAGAAAGCGGTGGCCGTCCTGCAAGCAATGGGTCCCGATCCATCCCAGTGGGACCTCAAAGCCTGGACCCGCAAGCAGCAGTTGACGGTGCAGGCCGATCCGCTCATGCGCAAACTGTCCACAACGTTGCTGTTAGGCTGCCCCCTCACCTCACCGACGCACACCCTGCGCGACGTCTGGGACGTCTTCGCTGGCCAGCAGTATTCCCAGAAGCAACTCTTCACCCAATTGCTGGCCCACGACGCCTGGCGGTGGAGCACCCGCTTCGACATGCCGTTCTTTCTCTTCCAGGGAGATAGCGACCTGTTCACCCCGACTGCTCTCGCGCAAGAATACTTCGCCGAGGTCCAGGCCCCCATCAAGAAATCGGCGCTCATCAAGAACGCCGGCCACTTCGCCGCATTCACCCAGCCAGACCAGTTCCTCGCCGAGCTGCTCGCTCACGTCCGCCCGCTCGTCGTCGCGCCCAACCCAAAAGGAGCTGATGACAAGCACCCCACCACATCCATCCCTGATCGCTCAGCATCCTGACACGCCGCGCCGTCGCCGCCGTCTACAGCACGATCACCCAGCCAGCACAAGCTCAATGAGGGATGTGGGTATCAAGCCCACGTCCCTCATCGCGTTTCTATCCCAAACCAGCGCTCATTGTGCTATCGCCTTTGAATAGGTGTGCTGTGTGTCGATGTAGATCTGCACTCGATTGGCCAATCGACAGTGGCACGCTGGTCCGTGGTCTAGCTGACCTCCCGGCGTCTAGGCCGCGCTGCAGTGTGCGGGTGCCGGGTGCAAGCCGTCGTCGACCACGTGTACCGGGACGGACGTAGCGGTCGCCAATGCCGCTACCCCCGGCACGTCGCCTCGGGGCATCTCGGCTGCCCCCATGCGGGTCAGCGTGGCAGCAGCCGAGTCCGTGCTGTAGCGGAACACAATGCGGTAGGTGCCCGGCGCGTTCGGAGGGCCGTAGCTACTGGAGCTCCAGCGCTGCGTGTAGGAGCTCCCCGGCGCGATCGCCAGCACCCGAAGCGGCGGGGGCGTTTTTGGCACCGTGCCGCCGCATGGCGGGCCGCAGCCCGAACCCAGTGTCCAGCCAGGAACCCAGCGACCGGCACGGTCGAGCACTTCGGTGTAAAGGTCGATGTCGCACGGGATATCTGTGGACCCGTAGTAGGGCGTGGTTTGCGTGTAGATGAGCACCGGCAGATGGTTGGTAACGGTGATGGCGAGCGGCTCGTCGCCAAGGTACGTCGTGTGGTCGGTGGCAATGGCGACCGCGGCGTCGCCGCCCACTGTGCTTGGTGTCTGATTGGTGTAGAAGAGGCGCCAGCCCCAGTGGCCGTACCAGATAACTAACAGGGCGATGACAAGGATCGGAGCGGCTAGCAGATACCGGCGGCGCCAGCGCGGTGGACGCGGCAGCCAGCGTGGGCGTGGCAGACCGACGATGAACCATTCAGGTGGGTATTTGGGATGCTCCTCTGGTCCCATCGCGCATACCTCGCCTTCTCGCCACATAGTGACGCTGTACAGACCGTCACCAGCCGATCTGCCTCACCTGCCTTCCTATACGTCTACGTCGTCGACGCCATGGTCCTCACGCCCAATAAGGAAACCAGGGATATTCCGTTACCTCTGACCAGACTACAAGCACGGCTGCATCCCTGCCCGTGGAGACGACAATGCCATGAGTCGCCGCCGTATCAAACGATGGGCAAAAACAGAAGCAAGCTCACGGTAAGAAGATTTTGCGCTTCCAACTGTCTCATGACTCGCATGAGGAAGTACAATTTGTTGAATCACGCGAGAGCCGGAACGGCGGATGATCATCCGCCGTTCCGGCTGTCCCTATAGCACTACTAGATATGGCCCGGCGCCATGCGCTGAGGCGGCAGGCGTCGCTGACGCGTCTTCGTCGGCTCGCCCTGCGTGTTGAACGGCAGCGTCGAGAGGAACTGCGGCTCCCGCCGCACATGAGGCGCCGCCTCGAAGCCCGACGCCAGCGTGATCAGCGTCGGCTCGCTAAACGCCGTGCCCATAAAGGAGATGCCCACCGGCACCCCAAACGAAAAGCCCATCGGCACATTGATGATGGGATAGCCTACGATCGCCGCCGGCGACGACGACCCAAATACGAAGTGATCGCTATTGATCAGGTCCGTGGGCCACGAGGGAATATCGGTCGGCGCAACAATCGCCTGCAAATTGTTTTGGCGCAGCAGCAGGTCGATACCCTCAGTCGCACCAAAAACCCGATCGGCGGCGAGCGCCTGATTGTACGACGGCCCGAGCGGCGTGGGCGCATTCGGATTCGTGATGTCGAACGTCTGCGCCAGCTCGAAGATATCCTGCCCGAAGAAGGGCATCTCCTGTGCGGCGTGGACATTGTTGAAGTTGATCGCGTCCTGCAGCGTACCCTTTGCCAGCGGAACGCCGACCCGCGTTGCAAAGTAGTTCTGCACATCGCCCTTGAAGTCGTAGAGCAGCACCACGAACTCGTTCGGACTCGTATTGATGTCGTTGATATGCGGGAACGACACATCCACCAGTGTAGCGCCCGCTGCCCGCATAGCGCTCAAGGCATCCTCGAAGACGGCATCTGTGTGTGGGCTGAGCCCCTCGAAGTCGCGGCACACGCCGATGCGCGCCCCCCGCAGACCGTTCGCGTTGAGGAACGTGGTGTAGTCGCGCGGGATGAGGTTTCGGTTGGCGCTTGTCGCCGGATCGCGCGGGTCGGCTGTGCGCTGCACGACCGCCGTGAGCGCGATGGCCGCGTCCGCCACAGTTCGCGCGTGTGGCCCAACGGTATCCTGCGTGTGCGAGATCGGCACCACACCAGCTCGCGAAACCAGGCCCACCGTCGGCTTGATGGCGACCACTCCATTCGCATTGCCCGGGCAAACAATACTGCCGTCAGTCTCCGTCCCAAAGGAGGCGGCAGTGAAGTTTGCGGAGACTGCCGCCGCCGATCCGGAGCTGGAGCCACAAGGATTGCGATCGGTCGCATACGGGTTGTTGCACTGTCCGCCCCGTCCCGACCACCCGCTCGAAGAGAAGGAGGAGCGGAAGTTCGCCCACTCGCTGAGATTGGTCTTGCCCAGGATCACCGCGCCGGCTGCGCGCAGGTTCGCCGCCATCGTCGCATCGCTGAGCGCGGGCGTGCCCACCAGACCCAGCGACCCCGCCGCCGACTGCATCTTATCGTGCGTATCGATGTTATCCTTCAGCAACACCGGGATGCCGTGCATCGGCCCGCGCACATGTCCCGCGCGGCGCTCGGCGTCGAGAGCCTGGGCGATCGCCTTGGCGTCAGGGTTGACCTCGATCACCGAGTTGACGGTCGGCCCGCTCTGGTCGAGCGTCTGGATGCGAGTCAGGTAGAAGTTGACCAACTCAACTGACTGCAATGTTCCGGCTGCCATAGCCGCCTGCATCTGGGCGAGCGTCATCTCGTTCAGGTTGGTCGGCGCGGCCCTCGTGACGGCGACGGGTAGGGTCTCCAGCGCGGCCAGTGCTCCCGCCCCAACCGCCGCTCCTGCTCCTAGCTTCAGCGCCGCACGGCGGCTGAGCCCGAGAGACATCTTTTGCTTCATGAAGCGCCCTCCTCTTGACTTCTTGACTTCGGCCCCACAGCCCGAGGCATCTCGCCCCCTAGGGCGAGCACGCTCGTCCAGGTTGCTTAGACCTCCCAATATATTCGCCCGCCGGTTACAGGAACATCTACAGCGCCTGCAGCCTTGCCAGCACTGCCAGCATGGTTCATGCCAACCAGAGGATTAATCTCTCCCCCCGCTCCTTTCCTCCAGCAACAATGGCAAAGGAGCCACGCACCTGCTATACTATCGGCAGCTTGATATACGAGGCAGGCAGGACCGGCTCCATGCTCCCTAAGCCCCACTTCGTCGCGCATGACGGATGTTCCGCACGCGCTCCGGCCACCTATGGTCGAGGGCAACAACAGCCGCGTAAATCAGCGACAGGAGGCGACGATGCACCCCTCAGAGATGGAACCCACCGCAGATAGTGAGTCGCTACAAAGCAAGCAAGCATCGCGCTCAGCACTGCGCACGCGGCTGGGCGCGTTCGGCGCGATAGTGGCAGTGTGCCTAATCGTGGCGCTCTTCGCCGTGCTCATGCTCCGGCCCAGTAGCCTATTCGGAGTAAGCCCAACAGTCCCGGCAAACTGGCAGACATACCACGACCCACGTGGCCTCTTCAGCGTACAAATGCCCGCAGAATGGACGGCGTCCGTCGACACCACCACGGAGAGCTTCGGCGACAACACCGGCAGTGCGACGGAAACCGAAGAAATGATCCTCTTCAGCGATCCCGCGCTCGGCGAAGCCAGCGCCCGAGTCTACGTGAGCGCTACCCCAATCCAGAGCGATTTCGAGCGACACTGGTACTGCCAGAGCTTCGGCCAGGCAAACCCACTCCCCCACGACATCCCGCCAGAGACCCTATCCCCAGGCCCATTCCTCTTCAACACGGCGAACGCCCACTTCCAGGTGTCCGCTGTGATTCCAGGCGTCCTGGGGCCGCCACACTCCAGCCCCGCCTTTCCACCGCCCACACCCACGCCGCTGCCGTCTCAGACAGTCGTCGTCGACCGGACCGTGCTCTCCATGATCCTCGGCTCCTTCCTGCCTACCAACACCACCCCGCTCTTCTGCTGATAGCGTCATTATGAGAGCCGTTCGCAGTGCCAAAGCCAGAGGCAACCTCCACCCCGCTGAGCCTATTGCAAGAGCTGGCTCAGCGGGACGATGGAATACCCACGCTGCTGCAATCCGACGATGACGGCATCGAGCGCATACGGCTCATTCGGGCCGTCCAGGCGCATCAGAAACGACACGACGCGCCAGACGGATCGACCTGCGTCAACACACCGCCCCCATCTGAGCAATATTGACAACCAGGACTACACTAAAAGCAGCCGCCCATACGCATTTTGGACGGTGCGGATGTTACCCATCCGCCGGAGAAGCGGGCATGCGCCCGCGCCAATCGAGAGGTGAAGTATATGCGTGGTACCGGCTTCGCTTTGTTAGTTGTCGGCGTTGTGCTCGTTCTCATCGGCCTCGTCAACCACTTTGCCATCCATGCCAATCCCGTCGACCACACCAGCACTATTATAGGCGTGGTCGCCGTAGTCGCGGTCCTCCTTGGCGGCGTCATGGCATTCGTCATGGGTCGCTCCAAGCAGGCCTAATTCGACCGAGTACCAGTCACGCCCTACGTGCTGGCACAGGGACACACCCGGCGAGTGCTGGCGTGTGTCCCTTTTTCGATCCCGTATCAGCTCTGCGTCGCGTAGTGCCACGCATCGCCTACGGGGAGTGCGAGAGGCAGAGAGCGGCACTTCGGGGTAGGAGGTATGGTATGATCTTAGACATAACGTCATTCGATCCCACGCTTCGTATGTAAGTTAGGGGCTGAGATAGCCCCATCAGGAGGGCTACTATGGCAACGGCACCTGCGGTGGCATACGAATCCATTCAGGTCGAGCGCGACGGCGAGATCACGACCATCACCATGAATCGACCGGACAAGCGCAACGCCCTCTCCACCAGTATGATGAGCGAGCTGCTCGATGCCTTCAAGGCCGCGGGCCGTAATCCCGACACGCGCGCTGTGATTCTGGCCGCGAACGGCCCTGCGTTCTCCGCTGGCCACGACCTGAGCGAGATGGTAGACGGCGACATCAACACCTACCGCGCCGTGTTTGACCTCTGCACGGAGCTGATGACCGCGATCCAGTCCATCCCCCAGCCCGTGATCGCTCGCGTCCACAAGCTCGCCACTGCGGCAGGCTGCCAGCTCGTCGCCACCTGCGACCTCGCCG
>DASVOW010000309.1:0-1688 GCA_036383155.1 Ktedonobacterales bacterium | reverse complement strand
ACGCGCCGCCTGTGCTACCATCCTCAATGCAGACTACAACGTACTCAGGAGCACAACATGCCACATAAATTTGATACACGCCAGAGACAACGCCTGCTCAGCGAGGAGCGTTATGAGGCGCTCCACCCGGAGTCGCTCTTGCGCGACCTCGGCCTCAAGCAAGGCGACACCGTGGCCGACATCGGCAGCGGCCCAGGTTTCTTCACCATTCCCGCCGCCCAGATCGTCGGCGAGCGCGGGCTCGTCCTCGCCGCGGACGTGCAGGGCGAGATGCTGAGCGCCGTCAAGGGCCGCGTCACCGAGCACGGGCTGACCAACGTTCGCGTCGTCAAGACCAGCGAGACAGACGTTCCCCTGCCGCCGGAGAGTTGCGACTTCGTGTTGCTCGCCTTCGTGCTCGATGAGATCGAGCAGCGCTCGCGCTTCCTGCATCGCGTCGCGCGCCTCCTCAAGCCCGATGGGCGTATCGTCGTACTCGAATGGAACAAAGAGGAGCAGACCGAAGGTCCGCCCATCGAAGACCGCATCTCTGAGGAGGAGTTGACCGCAGACGCCCAGGCAGCGGGTCTGCGCATCAGCGAGTCGCGCGAGCTGAACGATCACCAGTACCTCTGTGTGCTGACGTCCGCCAAACACTGAAAAATCCACCCTTCTGGCGACCTTTCACCCTTGAGTAACCGCTCCCTGTGTGACGGCATGTCCCTCAATGGCGTATAATCAGTAAGATGTGCGCAATAGGATCAGCGGTAGATGATGGGATACCAGCGGGCCGCGCAAAGAAGTATCCCAGCGATGAGCAACGCGGCGCTGTGAAGGGAGCCAGAGGTGAACGCATACGACCAGTTGAGTGCGATCCGCGAGCAATTAGAGCAGAACGGTGCGCATGAAGATACGATAGCCCTTGTCGAGAAATTCTTGAAGCGCGCTGAGTCGGAGCGCGAGAGCCAGACCGCCGTGCCACAGGTGATGATGGTGCGTCACCTACTCAAGCAGCGCGAGGCGATCGACAACTTCTCGATCTACGATGATCTGCAAGAGGTGCTCTCCGGCCACGATGCTCGCCGCGTCAGCGACGACGCCGTGCGCCCCGCCTACGAAGACACCGAGCGACACCCAAAGCCACGCAGCTATTATCGCGCCCTCAAGGAGAAAGAGAAGGAGCAGCAGAAGAAGACCAGCTAAGGTCGTTCTCACGCCCTTTCTCCTAGGCCGCCGTGGGTGCATCCCGGCGGCCTTTTGCTCCATCGCGCCACCTGATCCGCACTCGCACATCGTATTGCCGAACCCCGCGCATTCTGGTGCGTATACTGTAGTGAGGACACGTCCGAGGTGATTTGCTTGCTTGCCACCTCACCGCTCCTCCCCCATGCGGGTTGCATGTTGTCTACCTTTACACATGTTTCAATAGAGATACCTTTTCTACCCTGGGAGTACACACCAATGGTTGCACGTGGTCGCCCGCGCTGGTACAAGCCCGATACCGGGCTGGCGGCGCGTATGGTCCTGACAATGTTTCTGCTGGGCCTGATTTATGTCGTCTTCACCGTCGTACTGTTGCGATACACCGGTATTGGCCTGGTCCCGCTCATACTCATAGCGGGCGGCATCGCCTTCGTTCAGCTCTTCTTCGCCGACAAGATCGCCCTCTTCTCGATGGGCGCGCGCGAGGTCGACGAGGCGGAAGCGCC
>DASVOW010000308.1:0-6559 GCA_036383155.1 Ktedonobacterales bacterium | reverse complement strand
GTCACGGATGTGTGCGAGGCATGTATTCCCCTGTTGAATGAAGCGGTGGGCCTCTATTCCAGCGATTTCCTCAGTGGATTCAATTTGCGTGATAGTCCGACCTTCGAGAACTGGCAGTTTTTCCAGGCTGAGAGCTTGCGTCGTGAATTGGGCGGCGCGCTCGAACGCCTGACGCGGTATCTGGGGGATCGCGGAGAGTCGGAGCGTGCCATCGGCTATGCACGGCGCTGGCTTACGCTCGATTCGTTGCATGAGCCTGCCCATCGGTATTTGATGCTGCTCTACGCGCAGGCTGGGCAGCGATCAGCGGCGTTGCATCAGTATCGGGCATGTGTACAGGTGCTCGAACGTGAGCTGGGGGTGGCGCCACTTGAAGCTACTACCACACTGTATGAGGCGATCAAGGAGAATCGCATTGGCCCGGTGAGGCAGGTTGCTCAGGCCGCTCAGGCTGCTCAGGTGGCGGCTCCCGCTGGGGTGCCCCGTGAGCATGATGCTGGTGCTGGGCGGGTGGGCGAGGGAGGAGCGTCTGGTGAGGTGGCTGGCAATGGCGCGGGGGCCACTGGTGCAGTGGCGGGCGAGGGTGCGGCGGCTGTAGCATTGCAGGAGGCAATGCCAGTTGCCGCGCTCTCTCATGCGGCAGCGCCTGGGCAGGCTGTCTATCCGCTTGTGGGGCGTGCGGGGGAGTGGGCGACGCTGCTCGGCGCATATGCTGCCAGCAGTGAGACAGGCGGGGTGATCGTGCTGGAGGGCGAGGCGGGGATTGGCAAGACGCGCCTGGCAGGTGATTTCCTGGCGCAGATACAGCGGCAAGGGACGGCGGTGATTGCCGGACGGTGTTATGAAGGCGACATGCACCTGGCATACGCGCCGATCGTGTCGGGGCTGCGTGGGGCCCTGGCTCGCTACTCGGATCAGGATTGGCTGAAAGAGATCCCTGCATTGTGGCTGAGCGAGGCCGCGCGCATCTTGCCGGAATTGGGACTGTTGCGGCCGAACCTACCATCCGCGCCGCCGCTCGATGGGCCTGGAGCGCAGAGCCGTTTCTTTGAGGGAATCTATCAGGTGCTGCTGGCGGCCTGCCCGCCGGCGCCCGATGGGCAACCGGGTGTGTTGTTCTTCGACGATGCGCATTGGGCGGATGGAGCCACGCTCGATCTGCTGACGTATGTCACGCGACGTCTGCGTGAACATCCGCTCTGTCTGATGCTGACGTGGCGAAACAACGAGGTGCTGGCCGGCCACCGGCTGCTGCAACTGTTGGCGGAGGCGCGTCGCGCGGGCAACGCGACCGTCATTACGCTGTCGCGGCTCAATGTCGCCACTGTTCGCGAGCTGGCGCTTGCGGTTGCCCGGTCGGATGCCGCCGCGCCACTCTCGAAGGAGTTGGTGCAGCGGGTGTGGCAAGAGACGGAGGGTGTGCCCTTTTTCCTTGTGGAGTATTTGACCGCGCTGAGCAAGGGGGTGCTTGCTCCGGGGAGCGACGAGTGGTGGCAGACCGGCGGCGCGCGCGACCTGCTGCATTCGCGCCTGGATGGCATCAGTGAGACCGGATGGCAGCTGCTGAACGCGGCAGCGGTGATCGGGCGTTCCTTCGACTTCGACACGCTGCGCGAGGCGAGCGGGCGTAGTGAGGAGGAGACGGTAACGGGGCTGGAGGAACTGATCGCTCAGGGGGTTGTCTCGGAGGTACGGGGGAGCGCGGCTGACCATGCGCTCACATATGATTTCAGCCACGAGAAGCTGCGCAGTCTGGTCTATGATGAGACGAGCCTTGCGCGTCGCCGTCTGTTGCATCGCCGTGTCGCCGAGGCGCTTGCGGCACGGGTGAAGGGGCGGCGCGACGCGGATGCGCTGGCCGGTCAGATCGCCCAGCATTATCTGCAAGGCGGCAATGAGGCCGTCGCCGCGGAGTATTTCAAGCAGGCTGGTGAGTATGCTCGCAGCCTGTATGCCAACGCGCAGGCGCTCACGTATCTGCAGACGGCACTGGCGTTGGGACATCCTGATGCGGCGCCGCTGCATCAGGTAATCGGCGATGTGCAGACGCTGCTGGGGGAGTATGGCGGCGCGCTCAAGAGCTACGAGACGGCGGCGGCGCTCTGCCTGCCGGAGGCGCTCGCGAGCATAGAACATAGGCTCGGCAATGTGTATGCACGGCGCGGCGAGTGGGAGCTGGCCGAGAGCCATCTGCAAGCTGCGCTTGAGGCGCTGCCCGATGAGGGGCATGCGGCGGAGCGGGCGCGCATCACTGCGGATCGTAGCTTGAGTGCGCGGCAGCGTGGACAGCGTGACGCTGCGCTGGCACTTGCCCAGGAGGCGCTGGCACTGGCTGAGGACGCGGGCGATATGCGGGCACTGGCGCAGGTGCACAATATGCTTGGCGTGCTGGCGACGGGGCGTGGCGCATTGGATGCGGCGCGGGAGCACCTTGAGGGAAGTCTGGCACTGGCGGAGTCGCTCAACGAGCCGAGCGTGAAGGCGGCTGCGCTGAATAATCTTGCGTTGGCATATGGGGCGAGCGGAGATACAGGGCGGGCGATCGAGCATGCCGAGACAGCACTCGCGCTGTGTGTCGCTTTGGGTGATCGTCACCGCGAGGCCGCGTTGCACAATAATCTGGCTGATCTACTGTACTCAGCAGGGCGCTCGGACGAGTCGATGACGCATCTGAAGCAGGCGGTGAGTATTTATGCTGAGATCGGGGTCGAGGCAGGGGCGGTGCAGCCGGAGATATGGAAGCTGACCGAGTGGTGAGGCGGCGCATGCATTGTTTGTTAGTGGAGTGCCGATGTCTGCCGCGTCGCGGCGTTGCTGTCTCCATCTCGATGTGGCGCTGGACGTAGCCAGAGTGCGGCGTGCGCCGGCTGCATCGTTTCCTCGACGACGGCGAGGAGATGATCGCTCAGGTCGACGAGATCGACCTCCTGGCGCAGGGTGGCGCTGAACTTGTCGAGGGTGCGAGCGGCGTCGTATTTGCGACGATAGAAGCGGCGGTCGATCAATGCCTGGATGCGGCGACGCAGGGGCTGGAAGAGGGCGGCGATGAGGAGGGTGGAGGCAACGATGGCGAGCTGCGAATCTTTGGTGATGCCACCGAGCAGGGACTGTAGACCGAGGACGGTGGCGAAGTAAAGTGCGGCGAGGGTGGCGGTGAGCGAGCCGTAGACCAGCGCGCGGTTGATGATGACATCAATGTCCCACAGGCGCGAGCGCAGGATGGCGATGGCGATAAAGACTGGAAAGAGTAATACCAAACCGGTCATAATCGTGTAGCCGATTAGACACATGAGCGCATTTGGGTAAGACAGGATTGGCAGGACAATATAAAAGAGGATGATCTCTATGAGGGCACCGCCGAGTCCCAAAGCGGCGCCAAAGACTGCCCACTTTGTCTGCTGGCGTTGTCGCGGAGTAGAGATATGGCGATAGCGATAGATTTGCGCTATGACTTCGGTTGCCGATGTGGCGAGGAATGCGACGAAGAGGAAGATGCTGTACAGAATGACGATTTGACTGGTGGATGTGCTTGTAGAGCTAGAAGGCGGCAGGAACACATCGAGCGCCCAATATGCCACGAGGATGGCGACGAGCCAGCGCGTCCAACGGGGTGCGAAATGTCCACTCGGGAAGAGGTAGAAGAAGAGACCCAGACTGATCTCACTGAGGAAGTGCAGGCTCTGCACAACTGGCGTCCACAACGTGGGTAGAGTTATCAGGTTGTCAGTGTTGACGGCGAGCGGAAAGAGTACGAGTGTGAAGGCGGCCAACAGTGCCATGTGGTCGTCTGATCTGCGCAAGAAGATGATCAGCCCGACACTGACACAGACGAGCACGAGCAGTATGCCAAGCGCGACGGAGAAGCCAGCGTAGAAGTCGAGCGTGAGCCAGGGAATATGTGAAGCACGCATGATCCTGTTGGTGAGTGGGCCACCGAAATCAGGTATGTCATCAGAGTTCGTGAGGTGGTGCAGTGAGGCATAGTATGTAGGAGTACTGATACTGGTGATACCGAGCGTAGCTGCCGCGCATATGAGCCATAGCACTCGCGTTGTGAATAGCCTCAGCCCATGCGCGGATGGATGTGCCCTTTTCGCTGCCTGAATCGTGGCTGAGCGCTTGGTAGTATTGACAGTGTTCATACGGAGATATCCTTTGCGTGTCGCCGATCATGTGCTGACTGGGAACCCTTGGCATCGTTCACCTTGAGGGCTGGCGAGCGCAACCAGAGTGCGGCGTGTGTCGGCTGCATCGTTTCCTCGACGACGGCGAGGAGATGATCGCTCAGGTCGGCCAGATCGATTTCCTGGCGCAGTGTGACAGCGAACGCATCCAGTGTTTTGGCGGCGTCGTATTTGCGGCGGTAGAAGCGGCTGTCAATCAGCGCCTGGATGCGGCGACGCAGCGGTTGGAAGAGCGCGGCGATGAGGAGGGTGGAGGCGACGATGGTGAGCTGCGAGTCTCTGGTGATGCCGCCGAGCAGGGATTGCAGACCGAAAACGCTGCCGAAATAGAAGGCGGCGAGCAGACCTGTAAGCAGACCATACACCAGCACACGGTTGATGATGATGTCAATGTCGTAGAGCTGGGAGCGCAGGATCGCGATGCCGATGGTTATTAGGATGGCGAGCAGCACCAATGGGAAGAGCGTATTGACCAGAACCTGGAACGCGATGTTGACGATTAGAGCCTGTGCGACATTCAGCACGATAACGCCAGTGCCGGCGATCACCAGACCAAGAACCGCCCATTTGGTCTGTTGGCGCTCGCGCAAGGAAGATGCGCGTCGATAGCGATAGATCTGCGCGAAGATGATGCAGAATGCAACTGTTAAGTGGTATATCGCCAGCGCCGGGCCGAGTGGGCCGTGATCGTTGTTGATGGCCGCGTCGGCTGGTAGGAAGGCGACGCACGCCGACTGCGCCGCGGAGATCAGCACGATCCAGCGAGTCCAGCGGGGGACGAAGCGACCATTCGGGAACAGGCAGAAGATGGCCGGGAACATGATGCCGTTGAGAAATGACTCGATCGCGATAGGCCATGCCCATATCGTATTGTTGAGTGTGAGAGTGCTAGTAGATCCTCCGATTGCGGTCAGATTGGAGATGGCGAGTAGCAGTGCGATGAGCAGCGCGCCAGGGTCTTCCGCTCGGCGTAGGAAGATGGCGAGCGCGACGACGAGCCAGACCACCACGACCGCGTTGAAGAGAACAAGGATATAGATCGCGTAGGCCAGCGGCGTGATCCCCACCGTATGCAACGCTGCCAGCCCGTCGGCAGGGAGCGCCCCTCCTACATTGCAGGCGGCCCCGCTGCATGGCTGTTGAATGACGCGAAAGAACGTCGGGATGCTGATGCACCATTGCACGAGGGCAAGGCCGACGATACAGAGCCAGGCGAGGCGTCCGAGCACCATCAGACGTGGCAGGGTATTTTGATGCGAATTGGATGTGCCCCTCACAGGCCCTTACCTCCGTCATTTGCACCGCCATGTGGTGAGGTGCGCAGCCAGAGCGAAGCATGGGATGGCTGCATGGTGTCTTGGACTACGATAAGGAGCTGATCGCTGAGATCGGCGAGATCGACCTCCTGACGCAGGGTGGCGCTGAACGTGTCGAGGGTACGAGCGGCGTCGTATTTGCGGCGGTAGAAGCGGTGGTCGATCAATGCCTGGATGCGGCGGCGCAGAGGTTGGAAGAGGGCAGCGATGAGGAGGGTGGAGGCGACGATGGTGACCTGGGAATCTCCGATGAAACCGCCGAGCAGCGTCTGCAGGCCAATGATCGTAGCGAAGTAGAGTGCGGCGAGGGTGGCGGTGAGCGAGCCATAGACCAGCGCGCGGTTGATGATGACGTCGATGTCCCACAGGCGCGAGCGCAGGATAGCGATGGCAATGGAGATTGGGATGCACAGGATGAAGATGTTAAGTGCCACAGAGCCGAACAGTTGAAGGAGAGCGCCCTGCAGCCCGGTGGGCGGGATGAAGATGGTCGCAAGGAAAATCGTGCCGAGGAAGCTGCCGGCACCAAATGCCAAGCCGAAGACCGCCCATTTGGTCTGTTGGCGTTGCATGGGGGTGGAGACGTAGCGGTACCGATAGACCTGGGCGATGATGAGGGCGGACACCAGGCCGACGAAAACGATTCCACCTAGTAGACTTGGCTGATTAATCGGAGAATCAGGAAAAAACTCCTGAGCGCAGGCATCTACAAGCCATGCGACGACCACCCAGCGCGTCCAGCGTGGGATCCATTCTCCAGAGGGAAAGACGCAGAAGAAGGCAGCGAAGCTCACATCGGAGAGAATGCGGGCAATGCCGGCGGGTGCGTCCCAGAGTGGGGATAGGATGGTGAGCGCACCCATCGTGCCGCCGTACGTTTGGCCGCCGAAGGTGGCGCCAAAGGTGACGAGGGCGAAGGAACCGAGCAGCGCGACCCGGTTATCAGATCTGCGCCAGAAGATGATCACGCCGATGAGGACAAATATCAGGGTGGTGATGCTCATCACTATGACGTTGACGGTGGCGTAGACGTCGGTTGAGAAGCCGAGATCGGTGAGT
>DASVOW010000307.1:0-5820 GCA_036383155.1 Ktedonobacterales bacterium | reverse complement strand
CTGCGCATGCGTCCGGCGTCTGTCTGCGCCTGGTTATAGGCGTTCTGCGGATTGCCAGTGACGGCGAGCTGCCGCGCCGACGGCGTCCCGCCATAGTACGGCGCCAAGCGGTCCACCGTGCCACCCTCCTCGTCGATCGCCAGCAGCAGCGGCGTCTGAGCGTGACCCTGCAGCGCTTGCACCAGTTGTTGCAAGCCGGCGAGTGTCGCCGGCTCGACTGGTCCGCCATTGAACCTGGTGTAGACGATGGCGTTGCCGATATGCCACTGCGTCAGCGCCTGGTCGATATTGGCGTTATAGCTGTTCGCATAGACGGCGAACATCAGCGTCTGCCCGATCCGCTGGGCAGTCGAAAGACCCGCGATATAGGCGTCGATGCGCTGGTCCAGAGAGAGGGTGGTGAGGGTCGCCGCGCTCAGATGATGCGCTGCATCCGTGCCCGCCCAGACGAGGATCATAGTGCTGTTGCCGCCCACATGTCCCAGTGCCGGAGCGCCAAACGCCGTGTCCGACAGAATGCTCTTGCTATTGGCAGTTGTCCACTGTGGAAACTGCTGCGTATATTGCACGTTCAGCGAATGACCAGGGTCCATGCCCGTCCACGCCAAAAAGTCGTTCGGCAGGCCACCCGAGGCCACCCCCAGCAGCGCCGGCGTCGCGCCCGACGTTTCCGCTATGGGAACTGATAATGGCGCCACCCACGAGGCGCCGCTGTCAGAGACCGCAAACTGCAGGCGATTGGCCGGCGACAAGAGTGACCAGGCCAGCAGCAGCCGGTTGCCATTTGGGTCGAGTGTCAGCGACGGCCCCGTCACACTGTGGAACGCGCCCAAAACCTGGTGCTGCCCGGCAGTGAGACCACCACTGACCGTAATGGGGATCACGTTGAGCGTATGGCCGGGATCGACGCCCGCCCAGCTCAGCCACAGCACGCCACTCCGATAGGCCAGCGCCGGGGACATGAAGCCGCTCTCCGTCCAGAGCGTCAACTTCTGCGGCGAGGCGCTATACGCGTTGACCAGCACATTGAGATGGTGCCCTGAATCCGTGCCCGTCCAGGCGACGGCCACCGCCCCACCGGCCGTCACCGCCACCGCCGGCCGTGTCGCGGAGGTTTCTGCAAGCGTGAGTTTGTTGCCAAAGTGCAGACCATCACTACTCGTCATCAGATTGAGGTGATGCGCCCCATCAGTGCCCGTCCAACCAAGGACGGCCGCGGGCGAGCCAGCCGGCGCTCCCGCCGCGGGATTGTTGGTCCAGAGCGCCGGCCCGTCAACGCTCGTGTCACCCATGACAACCTTGTTCGTCACAGTTGGCGCGCCAGCAGCGGCGGCACTGGCGGCACTGGCTGCGCTCCCCGCCGCCGGGAGATGAGCCAGACTCACCAATGAAGCAAGAAGCATCGCCAGCACAACGGTCAATGTGCGCAGTTTCATCGTGCCGCTCCTTTCGTCGAGCGTCACTGCCCCAGCGAGCGACACGACGCCTCACCCCACTCGTACCCGTTCACCCGCATCCTGCTCAAGCGAAATCCGTGCCGAAAGTAAGCTCGCCTCTGCCCCTTTGCCCGCCATGCACAAGGAGACAATACGCGCATCACAACGCCTGCACAAAACGGGACGACATTCGCAACGTGCTGTCATAGCGGTTGCCCACGCTCATTCGTTATCCAGTGTGCCTGATCCCGTGCGTCTTCCCCTGTATGCTGCACGCCGTGCTTATCGAAGTGCGGCCTTCGAATGCTCCCCTGCGTGACCCGCACCGAGCCTCTGCGTTTGATAGGCTAGGGGAACCGCTGGCTGAGGCCCCTTTGCTACGGTAGAACGATGTCACGGTGCCGAGGCCATGGAAAGGTGATGATGTGCGTGCGAACGCTGCTGCCTACTCTGCTGGTGTTGATCGTCGCCCTGGCTGCGGCTGTGCTCTGCCTCGTGATGCCGCCGCTGTATGCCTTCGAGCCCCGGCCCCTCATTGGAATCACCCTCGTCCTTCTCGGCGCGACTGCGGCGCTCTGGCGCGACAGGCGCCCCGCGGTGCGGGCCTTGTCGCGCCTGCTGGGCGCAGCCCTGCTGTGGGGTACAGTTCTATGGTGCGCGCTCAGCCAGATCATCGCGTTCTCCGATTCACCGAGCGTTATCCTGGCGCGACGAGCGCTGCCTATCGTGCTATTTTCCGGCGTCTGGGCCTACTTCTGCCTGCCGCGCGCCTGGCAGCAACGCGCGCTGCTCGCGGTGATCGTGCCCTGTGTCGTGGCGCTCGGCTTCACCGGCTGGGTGGATACCCCGCACACAGTCAACTTCCAGCCATACTATCTCGCGGTCGATAGCCACCAGACCCTCTACGCGACAGACCGCGACACCTCCGTCATTCGTGTCTTCGGGCCGGACGGCTCGCTGCGCGCCAAGCTCTGGCCTGGGTTGGCAAACTACCAGGGACCGCCAGGGCCGGGATTCAGCCCACCAGGACCGTTCAGCGATCCCGATCACCTGAGCCTACCTGCCACTAACGGGAGCGCCAAAACAACCCCATTCTGGACACCACAGCGCGACTCGTTCCACTTTTGCGGGCTCGCGACAGACTCGCTTGACCGGCTCTACGTCCCCGATCCCTTGCATGGCATAGTGCTCCGTTTTGGCAGTGATGGCTACTTGCAAGCGCGCTGGCCGCTACCCATTGCATTCCAGTTCTCGTCCGGCTGTATCGCCGCGAATGCACGGGATACCGTGTATCTGGCCGATGCGCGCGGTGCCGTGCTCACATTCGCGTCAGATGGCCGCCTGCTCGCCCGGCGGCAGCTTCCAGAGCCGATCGGCGAGATGAGCGTATCACCCGATGGGGCGCGCGTCTACGTGCTATCCTCCACCCGTGTCTATGCCCTCGATGTGAGCAGCGGCGCAATCGCGTCCTGGATGTTGACCACGACGAGTGGCAGCATCGTGGCGCTGCCGTCGGGTCGCGTGGTGGTGGGCAACCACCTCTCCATGCTGCTCGACGTCTACTGCCCCGGTGGCAACGTCTGCGCGCATATCGGCACCACCGGCGAATTGCCCGGCCAATTCAGCCAATTGGCCGGGCTGGCTACAGACAGCTACGGGCGCATCTACGTCGCAGACTATCAACATCGCGTGATTCAGTGTTTTACCCCAGCGGGACACATTACGGCGCTGTACTCGAGCGTGGAAGATGACGAGCAGCATGAAGGACGGCGCGTATGAGTGACGCCCACCAGTCGGCTGCGCGCCAATCGGCTGCGCTCCAGCAGCCCGCCGCTCCCCACTCACCCGCCGATGCCGCCACACACGCCCCTGGCGGCTCCACGCCTCCACCTGAGCAACCAGTTGCGTCGCATGTGCTCAGCGGCATCACGCGCATAGTGGTGGTGCTGGGCGTCATCGCGCTCTTTACCGACATGTCGAGCGAGATGATCATGCCGCTACGCTTACTGCTCTTCGTGCAAGTGCTCGGCACGCCGCTCGCCGTGGCCGGACTGATAGAGGGCATCGCCGAGAGCGCCACCAGCGTGCTCAGGCTCGTCTCTGGGCGGCTCGCCGACCGCTTCGGCGACCAGCGCTGGCTGGTGATCGCCGGCTACACGGTCTCCAACCTGAGCAAACCGCTGCTCGCGCTCGTCTCAAACTGGCCGCTCGCCTTAGGGTTGGTCTTGGTCGATCGCTCAGGGAAGTCGGTGCGCGGCAGTCCGCGCGACGCCATGATCGCCGCATCGGTCGCGCCGGAGCAGCGCGGCAAAGCCTTCGGCTTCCACCGCAGCGCCGATACCCTGGGAGCGGCGATCGGTCCGCTGCTAGCCATCGCCATTCTCTCCGCCACAGGCAATAGCCTTCGCGCGGTCTTCGCGTGGACGCTCGTTCCTGGCCTGCTGGCGATTCTCTGCGCTGTGGTGTTCCTCCTGCGCGATCCAGCGCTGCGTGGCCGCCCGCTAGGCGTGACGGGCGTGACAGGCGCGGCAAAGCCCGCCTCAATTACGACAGGCGCGACGGTAGGGGATGCCGCTACACCACCAGCGCGCGCATGGCAGGGCTTGGGCGCGCGCTTCTGGCTCTTCCTGGTGATCGCCACCATCTTCGCGCTCGGCAACTCGTCTGACGCATTCCTGTTCCTGCGCACCGAAGGACTGGAATCGTCGCTGCTCGCCGTCCCCGCCGTCTACTTCGGCTTCAACATCATCTACGCACTGCTTGCTACGCCGCTCGGCTCGCTCTCCGACCGCTTTGGCCGGTTGCCAATGCTCGCCGTCGGCTACGCCACCTTTACCGTGGTCTACTTCGGCTGGACCCGCGCGACAGCCCCGTGGCAGGTCTGGGAGTTGTTCCTGTTGTATGGCGTCTACTACGCCGCCACCGAGGGCGTCGCCAGGGCCTTCGTCACCGATCTCGTGCCCAAGGCCAAACGCGGCACTGCGCTTGGCTGGTTTGGCGCGGCCACCGGATTGGCGGCGCTTCCGGCGAACGTGCTGGCGGCGGCGCTCTGGTCGCGCCTCGGCCCCGGCGTCACCTTTGGGCTCGGCGCATGGCTCGGCGCTATCGCCCTGGGCATGCTGGTCGCCTGGTGGCCCTGGCTACGGCAGAACCCCATCCCCTGGCCGGACGATCCGGCGCCACCGAAGCGAGAGCCCTAGGCGACCGTGCGCCGCCCGCCGTCTCGGCTACGCTCCAGCCGCCCGACGCACGCTCTCCTGACAGTACGCGTACAGCGCGTCGAACACGGCGGCTCCCGCGTTGAGGCGCGCGTCATCGGTTGAGTACAGCGCCAGGATGCCCTCGGTAATCGCTTTGAGGCCCGGCCCTTCCGGTCGCCGGTATGAGCCGTCCTTCACATCGGCGGTGTTGACGATCTGGCCGAGCAACACGAGTGCCGCGTCGCCGGTCAGCCCGTATCGCTCCATCACCACCTCGAACGATGATTGCGTGCCGCGCGTCGCAAGCTCGGCGCCGTCGGCGTGGAAAGCCGTTGCCCCACGCTCTTTCGCCTCGGCAGCCACGCGATCGCCAGGAGCGAAGAGAAATTCGGCCTCGGGATCGACAAATCGCTGGATCAGCCAGGCGCATCCTGTCCGGCCCACTCGCACCTGCTCGCGTGTGATCCACTGCATATCGTGGCTCTCCTGTACGTCTCAGTCTATCGTCTCTGTCGTAACTGTCGGCTTTCGCGTAAGCGACCACTCATCGCGCCACGCGGTAATAGCGCGTCCATAATAGCATGTGTGCAGCCCGGTCGTCTCGCGGCGGAGAGTCTGTGTCCTGCGTTGCGACGCCATGCCCGAGTCTGCTAGACTGATGCACAAGTATATTATGGTAGAGACGCGAGCCTGCACACGGGTGGCCCGCGCAGTGAATGAGGGAAGTTATTTTGATACGACTTCTGCGCCAACCCATCGCGGCGCTCCTGCTGGCACTGGCCATGCTGGCTGCGACGCTGAGCGCCTGTAGCAATACAACCACGAGCACGACGACATCCACCACCGCGCTGAGCTTTACCGACGCGACCAACACCACCGTCACCCTGAGCCATCCTGCCACTCATATCGCCTGCCTCGTCGGCGCCTGTGAAGATATTCTGGCGTCGCTGGGTGTGCAGCCGGTGGCCGTCAACGACAAGCTGGGGCAGGATCCGCACTACTTCGGCGACGCTGCCAAGAGCTTCGCCGTCATCGGCGGCCAATTCTTCAACCCAAACGTCGAGGACATTGCCAAGGCGCAGCCTGACCTCGTCATCGGCCTGGCAAACGTCCACGAAGGGCTGCGCGACGCCCTCAAGCCCATCGCGCCGCTCTACATCATGAATCCGGCCACCTACAACGAC
>DASVOW010000306.1:0-2755 GCA_036383155.1 Ktedonobacterales bacterium | reverse complement strand
ATCGACCAGGAGCACATCGGGCGCATCCCCCGCTCGAACGCCGCGACCTATTCTGATACGTTCACCCCGATCCGCGAAGCGTTTGCGTCGACTCCTGAGGCTCGCCGCCGCGGGTTAGCCGCCCGGCACTTCTCGTTCAATGTCCCCGGCGGGCGCTGCGAGCGCTGTGAAGGCGCCGGCGTCCTGACCGTCAAAATGCAGCTCCTGCCCGACGTGGAAGTGCGCTGCCCAGCCTGTCACGGTCGCCGATTCACCCGCGAGACGCTCGCCGTGCGGTACCGCGATCATGACATTTCCCAGGTGCTCGATCTGACCGTCGAAGACGCCCTGGCGCTGTTCGAGGACGTTCCCGCCGCGCGCTCCCGCCTCCAGGTGCTATCCGACGTCGGCCTGGGCTATCTCCAGCTTGGGCAGCCCGCCACGACCCTTTCAGGCGGCGAAGCCCAGCGCGTCAAGCTGGCAAAGGAGCTGGGCCGGCGTATCACTGGTCGCACACTGTATTTGCTCGACGAGCCTACCACCGGCCTGCATCTGGCCGATACCGACCGTTTGCTCAGGATGCTCCAGCGCCTGGTGGACGCTGGCAACACCGTGCTGGTCGTAGAACATAATCTGGAAGTGGTCAAGACAGCCGATTGGGTCATCGATCTTGGACCGGAAGGCGGCGCGGCGGGCGGCAAAGTGATCGCTCAGGGAACTCCCGAAGAGATCGCCCAGACTCCCAGCTCGTACACCGGCCAGGGCTTGAGGGAGCTTCTGCGGTTTCGAGAAGTACGGTAGCTTCCGATGATGTGAGACGCCGCACGCGAACGAATCCTTCCATCTCACGTCGCCGTCTCACTCCTCCCGCTGGCCAAAAGCTGGATAGGCGCGTCACCTGCAATCAGGCCCGCATCGGTAGGTGGCTCCTTCCTTCAGCCTTCTTACCGAGCGCCTTGTATCGCCGTCGCCGTGGATTCGGCTGCGCTGGCAGTGGCCTTGTCGCGGCGCCGGTAGATTCTTTCTACGCGCAGCGCTACCATCATTGCTCCAATTCCGACCGCCAAATGCGCCATCTGAATCAACCAGTGTAGGTTGCCGGGAAGGATGCGCGATTGCGTCATCCCAAAGACCGGCAAAATCACGGCATACACTATGCTTCCCACGCCTAGCCACCGCATCCCTCGCGTGAAGACGGCCACCACGCCAAGCGTCAGAAGCCCGACGGCTCCCGTGATGCCCAGCCCCATGTGGATGTTGATGAAGCTGATGTGGAATATCCAGTGCAGCAGGCCGAGTAGCAGCGCTGCCATCAGTGCCAACCGTGCTATCAATGAGATGATGTGTACCGCTCTCATAAACATTCCCTCCCTTTCTCCATTTCGTAGTGCGCTTCTCGATCTCGCCATCAGCGCGGCCTTTGGAGGGCAAAGCACCTATACATCGCGAAGGGCAAATGGCCCGTTCGCACCAGTGTGCGCTTTAGCGGAGTTCCGGCGAAGGGCGTATTGGTGAGAGCCTTCTCCACCGTCTGCGGCGTGACAAAGCGGAAGTCATAGATCCACAGGCGCCCGCCTGGCTGTAGCACGCGATACAGATCGCGCAGAGGCTGCTCTAGCTCATACCAGTGGTGCATGCTGATGGTTGACACGACCATGTCAAACGAGCCGTCGGGATAGGGGAGGTGCGCAATATTTGCGGTGTCGAAGTGCACTCGCTCGGCCAGTTGCTCACGCTGAGCGTGCTCCCGTGCCAGCCGAATCATATCCTCCGACAGATCGACCCCATAGACCTGAGCCTGTGGGAAACGTCGCGCTATCTCCCGCGCTAATGTGCCTGGACCGGTTCCCGCGTCCAGCACCGTTCCCACACTAGGTTGCAACGAGGCCAGGTCTGCGACGACACGGTGATAGAGGCCGCTGGTCAGTGGCACCATCACGCGCTCATAGAGTTGCGTTCCCCATCCGGTGAACAGCACATTGAGGTGGCTTAGGTGGCCCGCTGACGCGCGTTCCTCAACCCCACTCCTGTGCATGTGCGTATGCATCGTAATTCTCCTGCGCTGTGCCGCAGGTGTGAATGCCATACTTGTGACATTCCCTCACCAATCGGTACAATCAACGTACCTGACCAAGAAGGGACGCACAAGTACGCAAAATTCCTTGACTAAGTCAGAGGGATCATCCTCTTGAGAGGAGCGCATCACATGGCACAACAGATACAGCAGAAGGCTACGAAGGCGACGAGGTGCCCCGCCGGAATATTTTCGGTTGGAGGGAGATTGAAGCTCCGGATTGCCTATCAGTTGCTCAGCGGACCCAAACGTTTCGGCGAGTTGCAGCGGCTCATTCCCGAGGCGAGCCGGCAAATGCTCACCCTGCAACTGCGCGATCTGGAGCAATTGGGGCTGCTCCACCGCGAGGTGTACGCACAGATACCCCCAAAGGTCGAATACTCCCTGACAGAGGTGGGCCGGGGCTCGGAGTCTGCGCTTCGCCTGCTCAACGCATGGGGCGAGCAGATGGGCCTGGGCTTTTAGCCTCTCTTACTCGTTGCAGAGACAAGGAGACGCCTATGTCTCAACGGTCCACGAACTACTACGCCGTTCTCCGAGAACGGGGAGAGAACTGGAACGTCAGCCTTCCCATGCGCCAGCAAGAGCAGTGGGAGGAGCACGCTGCGTTTATGGACGCACTCGCAGACGATGGATTCGTCATCCTGGGCGGCCCACTCGGTGAGGGGGAGGAGAAGTTTCTGCTGATCATTACTGCCGAAA
>DASVOW010000305.1:0-1672 GCA_036383155.1 Ktedonobacterales bacterium | reverse complement strand
CTGCTGAGCATAGAGCCGCTAGCCAGCGAGACTGCACCGGCGGCTCTGTAAACGACCGATTACCGAGCGGCTAGCTCGACGGCCAGATGTCAACCAGATAGCGATTGGCAGCAGTAAGGCCGCTGAGCCAGGCATCGGCTTCAATGGCACTGAGCCCGGTCTTCTGCTCGTAAATGGCGGCAAAAGCGGCGCGGACCTCCGGCGCCATGCGGCTCGCATCGCCGCAGACGTAGATCGCTGCCCCCTGCTGCAATAGATTCCACACGTCTTTCTCGTGCTCCCGAATGGCCTGCTGCACGTAGCGCTTTGGCTGCCCCTCCGTACGTGATACAGCAGGAACCACCGTCGTAATGCCGCGTGCCGCGTAGGCGCTCAATTCCTCCTCATAGAGGTAATCCTGCTCGGGATCGCGGAAGCCGAAGAACAATAGCGATCGTCCGACCGTTTCGCCGCGCTCCTGCATGATGGCGCGCTCCTGCAGGAAGCCGCGGAAGGGAGCAAGGCCCGTTCCCGCTGCCACCATGATCAAGGGTGTGCTCGCATCCACAGGCAGGCGGAATTGCGTATTCGGATTGCGCACAAAGCCCATGACAGCATCGCCAGGAGTGAGACGCGCCAGATAGGTCGAGCAAACCCCGCCGTAGCTGCTACGTCCAGAGCGCGCCGGACCCTCCACGACGCCGACGGTGATACTGGCAGTCTGTGAATCCCACAGCGGCGACGACGAGATAGAGTAGTACCGCGGGCGCAGGGGCGGCAACAGTTCCAGATAGACGTTGAAAGGTAGCGTGCAGGAGCGATGCGTCTCCAGCAGATCGATGAGCGAGACGTGCTTCGCCAGGATCTCCTCACGATACCGCGCAACGCTTTCCTCGTCGTCGCCGGCGAGCGCCAGCAGCGCCGCCTTCTCCGGAGGGCATTCGGTATACTCCGCCAGCGTCTGGATCTGTGCCCGTGTCGCGACCTCCTGCAGTTCCACATAGCTTGCCAGCAGCACATGGACCGAGACGGGCTGGTCCAGCGGCAGCGGCGTGCGGCTCGAAGCATTGTGTCGAATGCGAATTGCGGAGTCGGGTGCCAAGCCGAAGTGCCCCGCTACGCGCCGCACAAGAGCCTCGTCGTTGCGCGGCAGAATGCCGAGATGATCGCCTGCCGTGTAGCTCATGCCCTGAGGCAGGGCAACTTCGATATGGCGTGTCGAGCGCGGCGATGGGTTGAGGCCGTCTTTACGGTGTAGTTCGCGGCTAGCGGTCACCATGAGCGGCTGCGCGTTGTACTCAGCACTGTAGGGGCTGGCACTTTGGGCACTAACGATCTCGACTTCGTAGCGGGGTCCCTTTGGCTTGGCACCTGCGCTCACCAGTGGGATCGAGAGTGCGCCCGCCAGTGCAGGCCAGAGCGTGCCATACCAGGCGCGAAACTGCCCATCGAAGTCGTCGCGCTGGTCGCCTTCGCCGCGGAAATAGATAGGCCGCGCGCCATGCGCCCGCAGCCCATCGTCGATGACAGTCGGGATTGCCTGATACGTCGAGGCCCAATCGCGATTGCCACAGCCAAAGACGGCGTAGCTCACACCCCGCAGCGCATCGGCGGACAGGGTCTCGTCACGAAGCCAGCGCACGAATTGGACGGCGTTGTCAGGGGGCGCGCCGTTGTAGGAGGCGGAGACGAT
>DASVOW010000304.1:0-2373 GCA_036383155.1 Ktedonobacterales bacterium | reverse complement strand
TGCCGATATTCGTGCTCCTCTACTTCGGCCTGAGTCGTAATGCGCGCAAGGCATTCGGTGTGTGAGGAGCGCGAGGCGGTTTCAGCGTGAATCTTTCGCAGGTTCACGCTGTGCCGCCGGTGCGCGAATAGAGAGGCGGCTCGCCCGTTTCAGACGACGCTGGACGAGGGCTCGCTGCGCACGGGGAGTGACTCCGAATCGGGGAGCGTCTGGGGGACGGCGGCGTTCGGTCGCAGCGGGCGGCGCGAGCCGAACGCCGCCAGCACCGTCTCAAGCACCGGGAGCATGCCCGATGCGCGCCTGGCACGGATGATGAGATCCCACATGGGCTCGCACTTCTTCCAGCCGCCGGCATAGGCCACATGGCGCAAACGCTCGCCCCACCGCTCGTGGGTCCAGGCGCCACGGCCAATCGCGCTCCAGCGGTAGAAGTCGCGGTAGGCGCGCCAGTATCCCGACTCAAGGGCCTGGGGAGTCAATTTAGCCGGGCGGTAGACCACGTGGCGGGTGTCATAGAGATCCCAATTGCTGTGGAGCAGCCGCCCCTGAGACTCCATGCGTTTGTAGAGGGCGGTGTCGGGGTAGGGGGTCAAAATGTGGAAGGTGGCCGTTTCGATGCCCTGGGCAATGGCCCACTCGACGGTCCGGTCAAATACGCTGTCGTTGTCCTCGTCCATGCCGAAGACGAAGCTCGCGTTGACCATGACGCCGAGGTCGTGCAGGCGGCGGATGGCGGCGGTGTAGTCGCGATTGAGATTCTGATATTTGCGCTGCTCCTGCAGGTTCGTGGGATTGAGCGTCTCGAAGCCGACGAAGAGACTGCGCAGGCCGGAGGCAGCGGCTTGCTCCAGGAGTCCAGGGCGCAAGACGGATTGCACCGTGCCTGCGGCCTGCCACAGCCGCCCCATCCCCCGCATCCCCTCGAAGAGGCTGGCGGCGAACCGCGGATTACCGAGGAGATGATCGTCGAGGAAGTAGAGATGTTTCCCAGGCAATCGCTCGATTTCGCCGAGCGCGTCGTCCACCTGCTGTGTGTAGAACGACTTGCCCCCTTTGAAGAAGGCCTCTTTGTAGCAGAAGTCGCAGACGTGTGGGCAGCCGCGGGAGACGACGATCGAGTTGGGGACGAGGTAGTGGCTGCGCTTGATCAGGTCACGCCGGATGCGCGGGAGACCCTGGAGGGTGCGCACGTGGGACTCATAGACCGGGGCGGGATGGCCCGCACGGTAGTCCGCCAGGAAGGCCGGCCACGTCTCTTCGCCGGGGCCGAGAAAGATGCTATCCGCGTGCTGGGCGGCTTCGTGGGGCAGCGAGGTGACGTGTAGGCCGCCCATCGCGACGTATGCCCCCTTGGCGCGGTAGTGATCGGCGAGGGCGTAGGCACGGAAAGCCGAGGTGATGTAGGCCTGGATGACGACCAGATCCGGCTCGTCGTCGAGGTCGAGCCGCTCCACGTGCTCGTCCTGGAGCGTCACTTCGTCGCCGTCGTCGAGGTAGCCGGCGAGCGTGGCCAGGCCGAGCGGTGGGAACAAGGAGTATTTGATGGGGCGGAAGTATGGACTGAGTGCCTCGGTGAGCGCGGGTAGGATCATCTTCACCTTCATCGTTTGGCCCCTTTCTGCTTAGCGCCGCTTTCTCCTTTCCAGTATGGAGCATTGCCCGGGTCTACTCCTAAGCTTTGGATGCCACGATGGGCGTCCTCGAATATCGCAGCCTGCACACTCGGGTGCACGATCGATACATATCGGACGGCGTTGTACGCTGGGGAGCGTTTGCGGCGTGGTTCCCTGCTATAGAGTGGCAGCGCACGAAGGTGCGCGAAGCCACGCCAGAGGTGACCCTCGACATGCGCGATCTGGCCGCTCCCGAGGCTGCGCTACTGCGCGTGTACGGGACAAATCCAATTCCTTACCCTAAAGAGGACCCAAGCGCCGAGGCAATCCAGGCAGTCATTGACCTCTTTAGCAGTCCCAGCGCTGGCTAGAGTTGGGACAGAAACGCAAAGAACGTGAGAAAGAAGGTAATCGCTTCATGGAGCTGAACACATACTATATCTGCCTGCTGCGAAAGGGGCCAAAGTGGACGAGCGAGGAGACGCCGGAGTTGGAGGAGCTGCACGCGTGGCACACCCCAGCCGGGGGTGTCTTGCCGCCACCGATGGCTGGTGGTGAGGCGGAGGCGGGACATTCGTCATAGCACAGGTGGAAGGAATCAGGGAGGAAACAATGAGATGCCGCGCCAGTCTCTCATCGGCTGGCACGGCATGGTAGAGGCACTCTCTGCGCAGGTCGAGTTACGCGAGGACGCGGACCTCGACATCGGAGCCGCCAGTGAGGACGACGCTGGTGCCGTGCTGCGAGCGCTCGAAGCGCA
>DASVOW010000303.1:0-1937 GCA_036383155.1 Ktedonobacterales bacterium | reverse complement strand
GCTGCCTGTGTTGAAGATATGCCTGGACGAGCATGCCAATGGTGAGGATGGTGGGGAATGATGATGAGGGGTCACCGGTCTCGTCGTGATGACGAGTAAGCCTGTCGTGCGGCTCGTGCGGCTCGGGGCTGCAATGGAGGTCATAGGAAACATCAGTCGCCTTTTCATGTGTGATGTATGTATGCACGCCGAATCGCCGGAAGTCGGTCCTCTTACCAGCAACTACGCTGGTTGGAACGGGGGAGGCCAGCATAGGTGGCATTAAACGTTCCAGTGACAGCAAGTATTGGGCCAAAAACGGAAGTGGTTCAGGAGTATATTGCCGAGCCAATGTGATCGGGCATTCCACGCTCCGGGCAGTCGACCTATCGTCTCGCTGGACTACGGCTCATCATGGTCGATAGGGGAGTCACCATGCTCAAGGAGACATGGATGGTCTGCGCCCGCCCTCTCGGCAGGATGGATAGTCATATCACGCGGTACGAGAGTGAGCGGGCGGCGTAACCGGCGGGATCATTGATACGCCGCCGTGATGCTGCCATGATACAATGGCGTGGATCAGATGCTACACGCGAGGCTTGCATCGGCGCAGGCAGGTGAAGCGTGAGAGCATGTCTATGCTATAGATGTGCATGGCGACGGTAACGATACAGCGCGATTGCGCGCGGGAGGGCGATGATGCCTCGGCAGAGTGGGCGAGTGGAGACTGTTCACGCGCAAGACGCAGACGATAACGGGCAGCATGCGGCGGAGATGTCGTCGGGGCGGCAAGCGCGCCAGGGACAGAGCGCGCATACGGACGGGCATGAGAATGGCGGCGAGGCTGCTCACCCGGGTCATACCGGCGCGACGGCGAGGCGCGCGGTCGTCATCGGACGCGGGTCGTCGCCGGCGGAGCGGCTGACCCTTGAGGAGGTGGTCGCGGTGGCGCGCGGCGGCGCGCAAGTGCACCTGTCTGCTCCGGCGGTGGAGCGCGTCCGCACGGGTCGCGCTTTCGTCGAGCGCATCTCCGCCGAGAATCGCACTGTCTACGGCGTGACGACTGGCTTCGGACATCTCAGCAGCGTCAAGATCGCGCACGATCAGCTTGCCGAGCTACAGCGCAACCTGATTCGCAGCCATTCCAGCGGCGTGGGCGAGCCGTTCGACATCGAGACGACGCGCGCCGTGCTGCTGCTGCTCGCCAATAGCCTGGCGCAGGGCCACTCCGGCGTGCGCATCGAGCTGCTGGAAGCCTTGCTGGCGCTGCTCAACGCCGGTGTGACGCCGGTGGTGCCGAAGCGCGGCTCGGTGGGGGCAAGCGGCGATCTGGCTCCGCTGGCGCATCTTAGCCTGGTGCTGATCGGCGAGGGTGAGGCGTGGTATGGCGGCAAGCGCCTGCCGGGAGCCGAGGCGCTGCGACAGGCAGGGCTGGCGCCGTTCACGCTAGGCGCGAAGGAGGGGCTGGCGCTGATCAACGGCACGCATGTCATGGAGGCGAACGGCGCGCTGTCGATTGCCGACGGCTGGCGGCTGCTGCGCGCGGCGGAGGTCGCGGTGGCGATGAGCCTGGAGGCGCTGCTCGGCAGTTATGTTCCTCTGGATGCGCGTATCCACGCGCTGCGCCCGCAGCAAGGGCAGGCGGTGACCGCAGCGCGGCTGCGCGCCCTCGTCGCGGGGAGCGAGATCAATCCTAGCCATGCTGACTGTGGCCGTGTGCAAGATCCCTATACGCTGCGCTGCGCGCCGCAGGTGCTTGGAGCGGCGCGCGACGCACTGGCGTATTGCGAGCAGGTCTTCGCCGCCGAGCTGGGAGCGGTGACCGACAATCCGCTGATCTTTCCCGACGATGGCGACGTGCTCACCGGCGGCAACTTTCACGGGCAGCCGCTGGCGCTGGCGCTGGATATGCTCGCGGTGACGCTGGCGCAGGTGGCGAGCTTCTCCGAGCGGCGCAC
>DASVOW010000302.1:0-4171 GCA_036383155.1 Ktedonobacterales bacterium | reverse complement strand
GCGCAAGGAAGGTGTTGAATCGCTGGAGCAACTCCTCGGGAGACACGGACAGGCTGGCAAGCAGGGCGGGGTTCATCATCGTCTGGATGCGCTCCAGATAATGCGCGCCGGGGATGAAGTCGCTATTGAACAATGACATCTCGCAGCCGAGCACGAACACCACCTGTGGCGACTGCTTGCGCAGGCGCTCGGCGACCTGGGCGCTCGCGACAAAGTACGGCACAAGCTCGTTGGGGGTCATATTGCATGGGAACGGTGCGAACCACACCTCCAGACCCTCCGCAAGGGCGTATTCGGCGGCCAGCGTGATCCGGTCCGCATCGCGCCCGGAGATGCGCACGGCGTTGCAGTGCAGGTCACGCGCGATGATCGCGATCTCACGGCGCACCTGGGCTGGCTCGAAGGTCTCGCGAGCCAGCCGATCACCAATCGGCGCGAAGCCGGTGTCGTAGTTGATGCCTTTGCGATGCATACGTGTTCCTCTCGTCTGCGTGTGCGTTTCAGGCGGTGTGCATTGCCCGACCAATGGCCAAGCCATGCGACCTGCCACAAGAACTGATACGACGAGTGGGCCGCATAAGTTGAATGCAAGGAGACTCAGCGCCGTTGCTGCCAGCATTCTCATGTGCGGAGTGTGCCAAGCGCGGGCGGATAAAATCAGTCTTGACCACGACTCCCGGGCATGATAGTGTGTAACCCGTGAAGGCTATCACCAGACGCTTAAGGCAGCGCTCGGTGTGCCCCACAACTCTATTGGCAAGGATTAGCATTCATCGATCGTGCACTCATGGTTGAGGCCGTGCAGAGCCCCGACGTCCTCGTAGCAGGCGTCTTGCCGACGAGACCCGTGTAGTGCTCACCTCCACCACTTCGTATCACCACTGGCTCCCCGTTCCTCCGGCCAGCAGACCCGTTGGGTAATGCTGCCGCTTGGCGTGTGAGTGACGTCTGTTCCTTTCGGAGCACTCTGCCGGCTTGCGCCGTTGCAACTTATACGCCCATCGGCATGCATCCGGACCTGGGCTGTCCGGAGACCATTGGAGAGCACACGGGTCGCGCGGCTCTCTCTCACGGAGCCGTTTGCCATCCCCTTGTTGGTTTGCCGTCGTCATGGAGTCGGTGCCGCATGCGACAGATGTTCGCGCACTCGTTGGAAGGTCAGATCAGAAAGGAAACGGCCATGGCCAACGCTGAGACACCAAAGGTGGGCATTCGGACGATGGTGCATCGAATGCGCGCCAAACCAGAGGAAGAAACGCCGATCGAGCTTTCGATGGACCTTGCGCGGGAGATGGGCCCAATCTTTCAATTACCGAACCCAGGACACCGCCTTCTCGTGGTGTCAAGCTTTCCCCTGGTGGACGAGCTCTGTGACGAGCAGCGGTTCGATAAGTCGCTGGGGATGGGACTGCAAGAGCGACGGGCGACGGTCGGCGACGGCTTGTTTACGGCGTACACGTCGGAGCCCAACTGGCGCAAAGCGCACAACATCCTCCTGCCCGCGTTCAGCCGCCAGGCCATCAAGGCGTACATGCCGGAAATGCTGGATCTGGCCGACCAATTGATGCTGAAGTGGGAGCGGCTCAACCCTGATGATGAGATCGATGTGCCCAGCGACATGACTCGCTTGACGATGGATACGATCGGACTCTGTGGGTTCGGGTATCGCTTCAATTCGTTCTACCGGACCGACCAGCATCCCTTCGTCGTGGCGATGGTAGACTCCCTCAGCAAAGCTACCGAGAAAATGGCTGGGGGCGACCATCCGCTCGCGAACACCGTCATCGATTCGCTGACACGCTGGCTGCGCCCGTCCTCAGTCGAAGTAGCAGTCGGTGGTGAGATCAAGGACCCAGAGCTCGCCCACAACCGCGACGTCATGTATGCCACCGTGGACGAGCTCATCCATGCGCGCGAGGCGGAGGGCGCGGAGGCGATCGCCGCTCACCATGATCTCTTGAGCTACATGCTGACCGGTGCCGATAAGCAATCAGGCGAACGCCTCGACGACACCACCATTCGCTATGAGCTGCTGACGTTCCTCGTGGCGGGACACGAGACAACGAGCGGGCTGCTCTCGTTTGCCCTCTACTTCCTGCTCAAGCATCCCGAGGTCGCGCAGCGTGCCTACGACGAGGTCGACCGGGTGCTGGGCAGCGATCTGGGCGTGTCGCCGACCTACGAGCAGGTCCACGCCCTGACGTACGTCCAGCAGATTCTCAAAGAGTGTCTGCGCCTGTGGCCGACGGCGCCCGCGTTCACCCGCCATTCATACCAGGAGACGACCCTGGGTGGCAGATATGCGATCGCGCCGGACGATCTGATCATGATCCTGACGCCAATGCTGCACCGCGATCCGTCTGTCTGGGGTAAGGACGCGGAGGAGTTCAATCCGGACCACTTCAGCCCGGAGGCCGAGCAGACGCGGCCCGCGAACGCCTACAAGCCGTTCGGCAGTGGCCAGCGTGCCTGCATCGGGCGTGAGTTTGCCCTGCAGGAGGCCACACTGGTCCTGGGGATGCTGTTGCAGCGCTTCGAGTTCATTGACTCTGACAAGTACGAGCTTGAGCTCAAGCAGACGCTGACGATCAAGCCCAACAACTTTAAGATCACGATCCGACCGCGCACGCAGCGCCTGACGCAGCCCGTGACGACGGGCACCGTCACAGCTGCCATGGCGCCGGCAGAGACGGAACAGACATTGGCGGCGGTGGCCGCTGAAGTCCCAGAAGCCGGGACGGCAGAAGCGCACAATACCCCGCTGCTCGTGCTGTTCGGCTCCAATCTCGGCACCTGCGAAGACCTGGCGCATCAGATCGCCACGGGTGGCACAGCACAGGGCTATGCCCCAACCGTGGCGCCGCTGGATGACTATACCGGCAAGCTGCCCACACGTGGGGCGGTCGTGATCGTCACGTCATCGTATAACGGCACTCCACCGGACAACGCCGCGAAGTTCTGCGCCTGGCTGCGTGGAGAGTCATTGAGCCGGGATGCCCTCGCCGGCGTACGCTACACGGTGTTTGGCTGTGGCAATCACGAGTGGACGGCGACGTATCAGGCGATCCCCCATCTGATTGATAGCAAGCTGGAGGAGCATGGCGCGCGGCGGATCTATGCGCACGGCGAGGCGGACGCGGCGGCTGATTTCGACGATGCCTTCCGCGGCTGGTACGGTTCGCTCTGGCAGGCGCTGGGCAACGCGCTCTCCCTGGCACCAGCGGCCAAGGCTGCCACGACCAAGGCGCCAGCGGCTCCCGGCACGCTCTACACTGTGGAGCGCGTGAGCGCGCCGGTCGCTCCGCTTATCGCGGCGTATGGGGTGCGGCCGCTGACGATTCAGGCAAACCGTGAGCTGCAGCGCGGCGACGGCGCGAGCCCGCCCGACCGCTCGACACGCCACATCGAGGTCGTGCTGCCGGAGGGTATGTCGTACCAGACCGGCGACCACCTCGGCGTGCTGCCGCGCAACGGCACCGCTACGCTGTTGCAGCGTGTGCTCAATCGCTTCCACCTGGCGGGCGATGCGTATGTCCGCATTTCGCGGAACAGCACCAGCAGTGCCACGAGCGCCCCGGCGCTGCCGCTCGATCAGCCGCTCCCCGTGATCGATGTGCTCTCGCACTACGTCGAGCTGCAAGAGGTCGCCTCGCGGGCGCAGATCGCCGTCCTGGCGCAGTACATCGAAGCTCCCGAGGAGCGCCAGCAGCTGCTGGCACTGGCGGACGACGCGCGGTACGCGTCGGAGGTGCTGGCGAAGCGGTTGACCGTGCTCGACCTGTTGGAGCTGTTCCCCTCGTGCGCGCTGCCGTTCAATGTCTACCTGGAGATGCTGCATCCGCTGCGCGTACGCTACTACTCCATCTAGTCGTCGCCGATGGCGGATGGGCGTGCCTGTTCCATCACCGTCGCGGTCGTCAGCGGACCGGCGCGTTCCGGCCGCGGCGCCTACGACGGTATCTGCTCGTCGTATCTGGCGCGCCATCCTACCGCGAGCGTGATTGATGCATTCGTCCACAGCCCGCACCTTCCCTTCCGGCCGCCGGCAGACACGACACCGATCATCATGATCGGCCCAGGAACGGGCCTCGCTCCCTTCCGGGGCTTCCTCCAGGAGCGCGCGGCCCGGCAAGCCAACGGCGAACAGCTCGGACCGGCGCTGCTGTTCTTC
>DASVOW010000301.1:0-3366 GCA_036383155.1 Ktedonobacterales bacterium | reverse complement strand
GCTTATCTTTGAGGGACTGGCTGGCGGGTATGTGGAAGGTGATACGGCAGGCGCCTACGTACATAGGAGCTATCCTGTGCCTGAGATGTGTCTGGGCGCTGGCCGCTCAGGTCACGGCGTGGGTTCTTCGACGACAATGGGTGGATGCGCTGGCTGAGTAGGCTCGGACGGCGCGGAGCGTGTGCCGCGCATGACGAGCAAGAGGCTGACACCAATGAGGACGCCACCAAGGAGTGTAGCCCAGGTGACGCGGTCGTGCAACAGCCAGATGGCAAGCGCCGCGCCGAGCAGAGGCTGAATGAACAGCGTCGGGGCGGCGGTGGAACCATCGAGGACGCGCAACCCTCTGAACCAGAGCCAGTAGCCGGTGACGGTGGCAATGGCTGCCATATAGAGCACGGCGAGCCAAGTGTTGGGCGTCATATGAGGCCATCCGGAATGGGCGACGCTAATGAGCCCGGCGGGGATCCACACAAAGAGGCTGCCGGTGATAGAGACGGAAGTGAAGAGCAGGGGCGGCACGGTGGTGACGGCGGATTTGCCAAGGACGGAGTAGCCGGCCTCGATGAGCAGCGAGAGCACCACCAATACGTCGCCAAGGATGCGCGTGTCGGTATGGCCGGGATCGAACTGGGGAACGAGGCCACGAGCGACGATCAAATAGGCGCCCGCGAGGCCGACGAGTAGGGCCGCGACGCCGATCCGCGAGACACGCTCGCGCAGTAACGTCCAGGAGAGCATGGCGGTGAAGAGTGATTCGGTGGCGATGAGCAGGGCAACGTCTGAGGCAGTGGAGAGCGCGAGGCCGATATACTCGAAGATTTTGTTGAGCACAAAGCCCAGGAGGACGAGGCGCGCGAGAAGGAACAGCGAGCGGCGGTCCCGCGGGATCTGGCGCCAGCCGCGAATTAGCACAGGCGAGAGCATGAGGCTGGCAAGGGTGAAGCGCAGAGCGTTGAGCTCGACAGGTGAGAGCCGGTCGAGGGCGACTTTGCCGGCGGTGTAAGTGCCGGCCCAGAGCGCATTGGCGAGCACGAGTGTCAGGAAGGCGATGCGGCGCGACGTGTCGACATTGCTGTTGAAGGTGGTCGCGACTGCCGCCGCTCGCTCGCGTATCGTGGTCGCCATTGGATCGCTTGCTCCTGCTCTCTTCTGCTGTGCTATGCCATGTTGTCTCACGGTGCCTTCGCATTCGACGAGAGCAACAGCCACTATTGTAGCCCAAGACGAGCAGAGAGGCGATGACAAATCGCGCTACGAGGTCACGCAGCCGGCAGATGTGCTATGATCCAAGGCCGGAGAGCACATAACGTGCAAGGGCTTGCGGCAGACTTGGAGTGGCGCATGACGACGGAACCGGCGGAGACGAACGCTGCATGTGTGGAGAATGATGCGCAGTTTGCCGCATCAGAGACGATGGCGGTTGAGCCGGAGGGGCGCGAGAGTTTGCCATATCCGGCGATGGTGGGCATCCTGGGCGGTGGACAGCTTGCGCGGATGACGGCGGAGGCAGCGGCGCGGCTAGGCGTCGAGGTGGCGATCCTGGAGAAGGAGGCGGGGAGTCCGGCGGCGCGGATTGCGGCACGCGAGGTGGTCGGCGGATGGACGGATCGCGAACGGCTGGCGGAGCTAGCGGCGGGAACGCTGGCGGTGACATTGGAGAATGAGTTCGTCGATGCGCCGTCGCTGGGATGGTTGGCAGAGCAGGGTGTAGCGGTGTTCCCGACGAGCGCGACGCTGGCGGCCGTGCAGGATAAGCTGGCGCAGAAGCAGTTTATGCGGGCGGCGGGGGTGCCAGTGCCGGAGTTTGCTGAGGTGCGGACGCAGGAGGATATCGCGCGAGCCGCTGAGGTGTGGGGCTGGCCGGTGGTGCTGAAGGCTCGGCGCAATGGCTATGACGGCTACGGCAATGCGACGCTACGCGGGCCGGAGGATATCATGCCTGCGTGCGAGCGGCTGGGGTTCCCGGAGCGGGAGCTGCTGGTGGAGGCGTGGGTGCCCTTCGTGCGGGAGCTGGCGGTGATGGTGACGCGCGGGCGAGGGAATAGCTGTGCGGTGTATCCAGTGGTGGAGACGATCCAGCAGAACCACATCTGCAATGTCGTGCGTGCACCGGCGGCGATAGCGCCAGCAGTGGCGGAGCAGGCGGCGGCGATAGCGCGGCGGGCGGTGGAGGCCATCGCGGGGATCGGCGTCTTTGGCGTGGAGCTCTTCGAGACGGCGGGTGGGCGCGTGCTCTATAACGAGATCGCGCCGCGTCCGCACAATTCGGGACACTATACCATCGAAGGCTGCGTCACGTCGCAATTCGAAAATCACCTGCGGGCGGTGCTGGGGCTGCCGCTGGGCAGTACGGATCTGGTAGCTCCGGCTGCGGTGATGGTCAACTTGCTGGGGATGCGGAATGGTCCCGCGAGGGCGGACGGCCTGGCAGAGGCGCTCTCGGTCGCGGGCGCGCACGTGCATATCTACGGCAAGGTGGCCTCGCGCGTGGGGCGTAAGATGGGCCACGTGACGGCGCTCGGCGCAACGCTGGAGGAGGCGGAGATGCGGGCGCGGGCGGCAGCGGATGCGCTACGCCTGTGACGCGGAGGATTCCAGCGGCAGGCGCAGCACGATCTCATCATCTTCTATTCGTCCGGTATCCTGGAAGCCGAGCTTCACGTAGAAGTCGCGGGGAGAGCCCTCACCGGGAACGTAGCTGACGAGCAATTCCGTTGCGCCGGGGCGTGTCTTGACGTAGTCGATAAGCTGCTGGACGGCGCGGCAGCCATAGCCCTTGCCCTGCTGGCGCGCGTCGATCATCAGCCGCCACAGGAAGTATTCGTGCTTGTCGGGATCGTCGGCCAGCATGATGAAGCCGACCGGCGTCTCGCCCGCATAAATGGCGCGGAACCAGGCGATGTCGGAGAAGTGCGCCTCGGCAATGGAGAAGGCATTCGATGCGACAAAGTGCTCTTGCCCAGGGGCGACTTTGAGTCCGATGACCGTGCGCACGGTGTCTTTGGTGATTTCTCGTAGTGAGACGGCGGCGTCAGGGCTGATTTCCTGGCTTGTCGTCGTGGTATCGTCGCTCATGAGGTCTCCTGGGACGGTATGTGAATCTCGCATCTTCCATTCTGTCGCGGACGATATCACGAGATCGACGACGGCGGCGATCAGAAAAGTGTATGGCTTTCGCGGGCTTGACGGGTGAGCGGGGCCACAGATACCCTACATGTTACGGGTGTAGGTGCGAACTGAGAGAGAATGAGAGAGGGAACGGGGGTATGGCTATGGCGGCTGACGCGCTGGTGGTCGGTATTGTGATGGGCAGCGACTCGGATCTGCCGACGATGCGCGGGGCGGCGGAGATCTGCGAGCAGT
>DASVOW010000300.1:0-3600 GCA_036383155.1 Ktedonobacterales bacterium | reverse complement strand
TTTCTCTATGAGGTGAGCGAGGGGATCGCCACTGTCACGTTCAACCGGCCGGAGGTGCTGAACGCGCTGACCTTCGACGTCTACGCACAGCTCCGGCAACTCTTCGACGATCTGCGCTATGACGATGCGGTCAAGGTCGTTATCCTGACGGGGGCGGGCGACGCCTTCTGCTCGGGCGGCGATGTACACGAGATTATCGGCGAGCTGCTCAAGCGTGATACGAAGGGGCATATCGAGTTTACACGCATGACCGGCGCAGTCGTGCAGCATATGCGCCTGCTCGAAAAGCCGATTATCGCGGCGCTCAACGGCATGACGGCGGGGGCGGGCTCTGTGCTGGCGCTCGCCTCGGATCTGCGCATCGCGTCGGAACGAGCGCGCTTCGCATTCCTTTTCACCAAGGTGGGGCTGACGGGCGCGGATATGGGCGCGGGCTACCTGCTGCCGCGCATCGTCGGGATGGGCCGCGCCTTCGAGCTGCTATTGCTCGGCGATACGATCGACGCGCAGACGGCGGAGCGCTACGGGCTGGTAAATCGTGTCGTGCCGCACGACGAGTTGCTGGATACGGCGAGAGGGTGGGCGGATCGGCTGGCGAAGGGTCCATCGCTCGCGATTGGGATGACCAAGCGCATGATCACGAACGAGATGGGGATGGACCTCGTCGCGGCAATTGAGGCTGAGGCGCAGGCGCAGGCACTGCTGCTGATGGGCGAAGACCACCGCATTTTCTATGAGGCGTTCACCGGGAAGCAGAAGCCACAGTGGACGGGACGGTGAGGCGCATGGCAAAACGTATCGTCACACCGCCGTCGCTTGTACGGCCACGCGGCTTCAGCCACGGCATTATCACATCGGGCGGGCGGCTGCTATGGCTCGCGGGGCAGGATGCGAGCGACGCCGAGGGACGCATCGTCGGGGCGGGCGATCTGGGGGCGCAGATGGATCAGGTGCTCCATAACCTGCACGCGGTCGTGCATGAGGCGGGAGGGCAGATGACCGACATCGTCAAGCTCACGATCTTTGTGCGAGACCGCGATGAGTATGTGGCGAAGCAGCGTGAGCTTGGCCCCGTCTGGAAGCGCTACTTCGGCGACTACTATCCGGCGCTGGCGCTCTTCGAGGTGACGGGCTTCTTCCAGAAGGATGCGCTGATCGAACTGGAAGGCGTGGCGGTGATTGATGCGGATGGGGAATAACGCCGGAGTGGTGGAGTAGCACACGACTGTTCGCCCCACGATTCGGAGCGATTCACCGGTCTTGAGAAAGAGGGAGGCGTAGACGATGGATTTCGAGCTTTCGCCGGAGCAGCGACACTGGCAGGAGGTGGCGCGCCGCTTCGCGCGGGAGGAGGTGGCGCCGCTCGCGGGGGAGTCCGACGAGAAGCGCATCTTTTCGCGTGAGCTGGTGCGACGGATGGGCGAATTGGGCCTGCTGGGTGGGCCGCTGGAACGCGAGTACGGCGGATCGGGGATGGATTACGTCAGCTTCGCGCTGGTAGCTGAGGAGCTGGGGCGTGTGGACTCATCGGTGCGCGGCTTCCTCACGGTCCAGGCGGGCCTCATCACGCTCTGCATTCGCGAGTGGGGCAGCGAGGAGCAGCGGGCACGCTATCTGCCGCGGCTGGCGAGCGGAGAGTTCATCGGCTGCTACAGCCTGACGGAGCCGGAGGCGGGCTCGGATGCCGCGAGTATTCAGACGATAGCACGGAAGGTGGACGACGGGTACGTCTTGAACGGCGAGAAGGTTTGGATTACCAATGGGACCGTCGCCGATGTTGCTATCGTCTTCGCCACGATAGATCCTGAACAGCGCCATCGCGGCGTGTGCGCATTCCTCGTGGAGGCGGATACGCCTGGGTTTGTGCGCGAGCGCATGCCAGGGTATGAGTTGGGGCATCGCGGGTCCGACCACGCGCATATGATCTTCCAGGATTGCCATGTGCCGGCGAGTGCGCTGATGGGTCAGCCAGGCGAGGGCTTCAAAGTGGCGATGTCGGGGCTGGATCGCGGGCGGCTGGGCGTGGCGGCGGGCGCGGTGGGTGTGGGGCAGGCCTGCGTGGATGCATGCGTGGCATTCGCACGCGAGCGGCGGCAGTTTGGCAAGCGCCTCGGCGACTTCGAGATGGTGCAGGCGACGCTCGCCGATATGGCAGCGGAGGTGGAGGCGGCGCGGCTGTTGACGTACCACGCGGCATGGCTAAAAGACGACGGCCAGGCTGCAACGAAAGAGACCTCTATCGCCAAGCTCTATGCGACGGAGGCCGCGGCGCGGGCGGCATCCGAAGCGGTGACGCTGCACGGCAGCCGCGGCTACTCGAATGAGTATCCTGTCGAGCGCTATCTACGCGACATCAAGGGCATGCAGATCTACGAGGGGGCGAGCAACATCCAGCGGATCATCATCGCCCGGGAGCTGGTAGGGCGGGAGGAGCGCAAGTAGCCAGCGGCGAATGTACATCCTATCTGGGAATCCTGACTGGCGCAGCTTTGGCATCCTCGCTATCGACTGTATGGTTCAGCTCATCATCGAACGGGGGATACGCATGGCATATTCCGCATACTGGAACCCGAAGAACGAGACCCTGCCACGCACGGACCTGGAGCGGCTGCAACTTGGCAAGCTGCGCAGGCTCGCCGAGTGGGCCTACAGTAATAGTCCATTCCACCGGACCCGGTGGGATGCGGTTGGCTTTCATCCCGAGCAGCTCACGACACTCAATGATCTGCGGCGCATTCCGTTCATGACGCGTGAGGAGTGGATGGCCTCCATCGCAGAGATGCCACTCTTTGGCGATCTGCCTACGACTGCCGCTGAGAATGCCATACGCTACCACCTGACGTCGGGCACGAGCGGGCGCACTCCGATCCGCGTGCTCGATGGCACGAAGGACTGGGAGTGGATTGCGGAGATGTGGTCGTATGGGCTGTGGGGGTTTGGCGTACGACCCGAGGATGTGGTCTATGTTGCCTTCGGGTATGGGCAGTTTATCGGGTTCTGGGGCCTGCACTACGCGTGCGAGAAGATCGGGGCGCTGGTGATTCCCGGCGGCGCGCAGACGACCGAGGCGCGTGTCAAGATGATCGTGGAGATGGGCGCGACGACGGTCGCCTCGACGCCAACCTACGCGCTGCGGCTCTGGCAGCAGGCGGCAGAGATGGGCATCGACCTGGCGCGGGATAGCAAGGTCAACAAGCTGATCCTTTCGGGAGAGCCGGCGGGGTCAATCCCGGCGGTGAAACGGCAGCTCGAGGAGGCATGGGGCGCGAAGTGCGGCGACACGGCTGGCATGACCGAGGTCGGCACGATCATGATCTTCGAGTGCGAGAAACAGTCCGGCGGGACACATATCATCGAAGACCACTTCATCGAAGAGGTGGTGAACCCGGTGAGTGGCGATCCAGTCGGCTATGGTGAGCTGGGCGAGCGCGTGGTGACGTCGTTTGGCCGTGGCTTCATTCCCGTGCTGCGCTATCGCACGAAAGATATGGTGGTGCGGGTGCCGCATATCAATTGTACGTGCGGGCGCACGGGCGACCTTTACGATGGCGGTATCCGCGGGCGCTGGGATGACATGAAGCTGATTCGCGGCACGAACGT
>DASVOW010000299.1:0-1827 GCA_036383155.1 Ktedonobacterales bacterium | reverse complement strand
ACCATCCGCGCCATCTTCGTGCCCGTGATCGCGCTGGTGGCGCTGGAGATGCTGATCCGTGGCGCGAGCGGGCTGCTCGGACGCTGACGGAGCGAGAGAGATCAGCGGCGGCGCATGACCAACTCGCCCAGCATGCCGACGAAGACGGCTATCGCGCCGCCAGCCCACAGGTAGAAGCCCAGGCTGTGTTGCTTCACCACGACCGTCGAGAAGGCGTAGTCGCGCACGACGGGGAGGCTACTGAGGGAGCCCAGGCCAGCGAAGCCCGCCGCGCCAAGCAGTACGACAAAGAGCAGCACCGCCGTGCCCCAGAGTACGGGGAAGAAGAGCAGCGTGGCGCAGCCGGAGAGGCCGACGATCCCGAGGATGCGATTGAGCAGCGTCAGCACGAGATTGAAGAGGACCAATGCAGCCGAGAGTATGGCTGCCGCACCGACGATCACCGTTGCCGCGCGCACCGCCAGCGCCCCAGTATCCACGCCAGGGGCTGGCTGGATGTGCGGCGCAAAGTTCTGCACGAAAATTGGCGCACCGTTAAGGTCCAAACCCCAGGGCTGCGTGATCGCGTAGGCCATCGCGGCTAGACCGGCGATCAGCAAGACATGGGCAAAAGGCAGGTGCGGCAGCCCAATGCCGGTGATGGGGCGGCTCGCGTGTTCGGCGCGCGGCTCGGCATAGCGTCGCTCCGCACGAGGCGGTGGTGGGGCATAGCTACCCGCATCCGAATAGCCGCGCTGCGTGGGATAGGGCGCGGTGGCAGGCGGCGAGTCGTATTGCGGGCCGGGCCACTGTGGCGGAGGTCCGCCCGGCGCCTGCGGGCTCGGCTGATAGGCGGGAGCCTGCCCATATTGTCCTTGTTGTCCATATTGTCCGGTTTGCCTGTAGCCCCCGCCGTATTCGCCCCCATCGCCGGATGCCGGGTAGGGCTCGGCGGGGTACCCCGACGCATCGTCGGGGTAGCGCGGCGCTGGCGGCTGATTTGGGTCGTCCCACATGGCGACACTCTCTTTCTGCCGTGACTCTATTCCTAGCGTCTATCCTGACTCCGGTATGCGACTTGCATAGAGTGAGTGTTCAGTAACACGCCGCAACGGCCGTGTTGGTTCCGCCATACTAAGGCGGAGGGAGCGGTGGTGCGTAACGTCGTAGCCATAGTACGGTATGAATAAGGGCAGGACAAAATGACTGGCAATTTGGGGTAACTGGCATGAAGCAGCAGGACACAGGGCGCTTGTGCATGCTACTCAGCATTCCTCCACATCGTATATTTGGTAATGCGGCTCTGTAACGCATGGTTGTACTCGCGGAATGCCGAGCGAGGAGCACTGGCACGATGCCCGCCAGCACGCGAGGAAGGAAGGATGGCGACGCATGCAATTGCGGGATATTCAACAAGGTCTAGTCAAGTGGTTCCGGCGTCGTCCCGATGTGTATGCGTCTTCACAACCCGAAGCAACCAACACAACTACGACTTCTCCACGTACCGCGTTCATCTTGCTTGGCGGCGGCTCGCGTGGCGCCGCTCAGGCTGGCGCCCTCACCGTGCTGCTGGACAATGGCATCACACCTGACTTGATCATTGGAATGTCGGCAGGCTCGTGGAATGGAGCGTATCTCGCGCTTGATCCAACGCCTGAGCGAGCCTTCCAGCTTGAGGGCAAGTGGGTCAGCACCACCTCGCATGAGGTTATGGGGCCGAACCGCTGGTCACTGGCGCTCAATGCGGTCGCCAGCCGCGCCTCGCTCTACGGTAGCGCCGGCATGCAGCGTGTCGCCGAGCGGTATCTTGCTGGCACGACGTTTGAGGAGCTGCATGTGCCACTGCGC
>DASVOW010000298.1:0-3570 GCA_036383155.1 Ktedonobacterales bacterium | reverse complement strand
AGATCAGAAAAGCCCGCAGTCGCCGCTCGCTGCGGTGCGAAGCCCAACGAAGGGGTTGGCGGAGATCACACCACTGCACTGAACGGAGTGTGCCACTTCTATGCCAGCCACCATTACACGTCAGTCCCCTGATAACGCTGACGCCCTCCTGCTGATTCGTGAATTGGAGACGCATCTCGAATCGCTGTATCCGCGGGAAAGTCGCCACGGGCTAAGTGTCGAGCAGTTGCTGATGGAAGACGTACCGTTTTTCGTGCTGTGCGCTGATGATGGGACGCCCGCTGGGTGCGCCGGCGTCAAGTTGTTTGGCACCGAGTATGCCGAGGTCAAGCGCATGTACGTGCGCCCGCAGTTTCGCGGACACGGCTTCGCTAAGGCGCTGCTTCAACATATAGAGAGTTACACACGCGAGCATGGCATCACCTGCCTGCGGCTGGAGACTGGCATCTATCAGACGGAAGCCATTGGCCTGTACGAGCGGCTGGGGTTTCGGCGCATTCCGCCTTTCGGCTCCTATACCGACGATCCACTCAGTCTGTGTTACGAGAAGCAACTCGCGTGAGGGACAACAGGCGAGGCCATTCACGTGCTACCATTGCTCGACGGTCAGTCCGTCAATCCAATCGAAGTGCGCATCACGGGCAGCTAGGACCAGATCATATTGGATAGCAGTCACCGCTATCCATAAGTCATTTCAGTCTCTTTCAGAGCGCGCTCCAGTGCTTCGCCACCTTCCGGTGACACGCTCAGGCGGGCGACAACAGCGCCCGGCGTACCGGGGGGGCAACGGTGTACGGGGGAATGGCTCTGCAGACACAAGCGAGCGGGTGTAGTTCAAAACACGCTCCTGGTCGCGCTGCGGCAAGCGTTCGAGCAGCTTCTGTATCTCCTCGGTGGTAGTTGCCATTGTTTGTTGCCTCCTCTCGCGCGATCGGCGTAATCCAAGCATTACCATGCAACCATGCACAGTACTGGTGTGCTCACTTACATTGCTAGCCTACGCTTACCCTACGCGCTCCACCGGCACGGGTCGTCCCAGCAGCCGGGTACCTATCCGCCGCCGTCGGAGAAACAGTATCCCCAGTACCCGCCGCAGCAACAGTTTCCCTTGCAGCCGCCGCCATATTCGCAGCAGTAATGGTGCGCTTCATTCCCTTCTGCTCTTGTCTCGGCACTGTTCAGGCACTCTAGCAAGTGGCGGAGTGCAGCCTCACAGCAGCCTGTTGAGAATCGGAATCCTGCGCACGCACCCGCTGACAAGGAAGCACAGCGGCAGCGTGATAAGGACTGCGACGGCAAACTTGAGCAGTGGATACAGGGCAACCGGCTGAAAGGCGTAGCAGAACGGCACTAATATCAGGGGATGGATCAGATAGACGGTGTACACGTCGGCAGCTGCCTCTTTGGCCAGCCGTCCCTGCCGATTCATGCGCTCGCGAAAGAGGACCAGCAGGCCGATGCTAGCGCCAACAAGGACGAATGGCTCCCACATGGCGTAGGTAAAGGCCAACCAATGGAAGCCGCCTACGACCAAGGTGCCAGGATCGGTTCCACTGCGTCCCGTGCCACTAGCCACGATCGGTATCGCGATGCCTACGAAAACGAGGCACGCGACACCTGCAACCAGTGACCAGAACTTTGCCATCTTGGGAGTGAGCGTGAAGAACCAATTCCCGCGGTAGGCGATCAGACCGATCACAAACATGCTCGCATACTGCGGCAGATAGCCGATGGCCACGTTGAGCGGCGTAAACATCACGGTGACCGGCCACCAGATGCGCACGACGAAGGTTGTCATGCCGAGCGCGAGGATGAAGGCCAAGATTGCGCTATAGCTGGGCAGCTGTTTCAGTCTATCCGTGACCCGGAAGCGATTCTTAGTCAGCTCGCGCCAGGCGGCATAGAGGAGGGAGAAGACGAGGAGCACCGCGAGGAACCAGACCGGTCCGGTGACCCCTCGTAATTGGAGCAGATAGCTACCGTACGCGCTCCAGTAGGAGCCATGCAGGCCATTGCCGATGTAGCCCACCAATGCATCAACGAGCAGAACGTACACCACCATGGGAATGCCCAGGCGGACGAAGCGGTCGCGCAAGAAGGCCTTGCCACCCTTGCGGTCGTAGGAGCCAGGCGTAAAGTACGCCGCGATCAAGAAGAAGAGCCCCATGCCAGTGGCCATTCCTGGGGCATTCCATAGCATCAGGAAGGTCCCGGTGAATGTGTCCGTGACGGGGTCGCGGTAATACCACGAGCCGGTCGCGCCATAGGTCACCGACAGGTGTTGCACTACCACTAGCGAGATGAGCAAGATGCGAAGGTTATCGATAAACAGGAAACGACGACTCTTTGGCGCCGCGGCCACTGCCAGTCCCGCTGGAACGGTACTCGCTGCACCAGGGGATAGCGACTGTGGTTGTACAGCCTTTGCTGACATGGTCTGCACCTCCTCGCGACATACTGCCTTGGATTGGCCAGAGGCGAGCAGGCTTTCCCAGCTTGCTGGTTGCCAGGAACATGCTGCTCGATGCTATCGTCCTCGTACTCGCCCAAGCCATAGCCGCTCTCCTTCAGTTGCGCAGCTACGAGATGAAGCGTGACATCGAATCCATCCAACGGTCGCACCATAGTTCAGAGACTTCACATTGGGGTCACATGCCAGGCCGTGCCCTCTCAAGCGCCTCACGATATGCGACACGCTATATGTCGCTGTCGTCAAGGCCCCTCCGGCTCCTTTGGCTCGGAAGTGACCAACATTCCATCCCTACACGTTGCTGAAGCATTAGGGAGATTTGTCGTCTATACTGGCGTCAATGTGGAGGCAAGGTGAAGAGGATACGATTAACAAACCTCTTCGCCTCGCATAAATTCACGGTTGGCATCAAGTGCTCCAACTGATGAAAGCGGCTCTGAGCTCCAGCGCTCAGAGCCGCTATTTGTCATAATTGTGGTGTTGGTGGAACAGGAACGCACTCTGCAACCTGATCCAACTAGGTGGCCTTGTAGCCGAAGCGGCGCAGGAGTGCCTTGCGCGCGGCAATGTCCTCGTCGGTCTCGATGCCCTGTGTGTGCACGCCGTCGACCACGCCCAGGATGCCACGGCCCTGCTCGGTCTCGGCGACGATGACCTGCACCGGATTGGCGCTTGCGCAGTAGATGCCGCAAACCTCCGGCACCGTGCGCACCGCTGGCAGCACATTGATGGGGAAAGCGTCGCGCAACAGGATCAGGAAAGCGTGACCGGTCCCCAGCTCGAGCATAGTCGTGCGTGCCAACGCGGTAAGCTCCTCGTCCGTCCCGCTCCAGCGCACGAGCGCCAGGCCAGAGGACTCGCAGAAGGCCAGGCCGAAGCGGATGCCGGGCACGGCCGTAACCAGCGCCTCGTGCAGGTCCTCCACGGTCTTGATGAAGTGGGCCTGCCCCAGGATGAGATTGATCTCCTCCGGCTTCTGGATGGGGATCACCTTGAGGCTCAGTGTCGGACTCGTCGTGGCGTTCGTCGTAGGGTCCATTGTCTGTATCCCTTCCCCGCCTTGTCTCAGCTAAGCTAGTGTGCTTAATTCGTAGGCGTCG
>DASVOW010000297.1:0-2705 GCA_036383155.1 Ktedonobacterales bacterium | reverse complement strand
GCGCGCCTGGGCGTTGTTGAGGCCGTAGGTGACGGCGACGCCTGACTCCGAGGCGACCAAGGCGCCGTTGCGCGAGGTGCCGATGGTGCCGAGCCAGGGCTCATATCCCTGCAGCAGGCTCGCCAGCGCACCGTTGCCCTGAGTCAGCGTCAGGAAGGAGTTGCGGAAGCCGATCAGGCCGCGTGTGGGGATGTCGTATTCCAGGCGCACGTTGCCGTTGCCGTCGTTGGTCATATTGGCCATGCGCGCCTTGCGGAGCGCCAGCGTTTCGCTGATGGCGCCGATGTATTGCTCACGAGTGTCGATGACCAGACGCTCGATAGGCTCCATGACCTTGCCATCGACCTCGTGCGTGATGACCTCGGGGCGGGAGACCTGCAACTCGTAGCCTTCGCGCCGCATCGTCTCGATGAGAACGGCCAGATGCAACTCACCGCGCCCTGAGACGATAAACTCGTCGGCGCTCGTGCCATCCTCGACGCGCAGGCTGACGTTGGTCTCAAGCTCACGGTAGAGGCGAGCGCGAAGCTGTCGCGACGTGCTGAACTTGCCGTCGCGACCGGAGAGGGGGCTGGTATTGACGCCGAAGGTCATCTTGAGGGTCGGCTCGTCGATGGCGATGCTGGGCAACGCCTCGGGCTGGAGGGCGTCGGCCAGGGTGTCGCTGATGTTGGCGTCGGCGATGCCGGTGAGCGCGACGATGTCGCCAGCGCTGGCTTCCTCGACCTCGCGCCGGCCCAATCCCTGGTAGGTGAAGACGAGGCCGATGCGCCCGCGGGTCTGGTCGCCATCGCGTGTGATGCGCGCCACGCTCATGCCGGGCAGCACACGCCCGCGAGTGATGCGCCCGATGGCGTATTTGCCCTTATAGTCGTCGTAATCGAGCGCGGTCACCAGCAACTGGAATGCGCCGTCTTCGTCGACCACAGGCGCGGGCACCTGATTGATGATGGTCTCGAAGAGGGGAATGAGATCGGTGTTGGTGTCGTCGGGATGGAGACGGGCGATACCCTCACGCGCGATGGCGTAGAGCACGGGGAACTCAAGCTGGTCTTCGTTTGTCGCCAACTCAAGGAAGAGGTCTTGCGTCCAGGAGAGCACCTGATCGACGCGCGCGTCACGGCGGTCGATCTTATTGATGACGAGGATCGGCTTGAGACCAAGCTCGAACGCTTTTTTCAGCACGAAGCGCGTCTGTGGCATGGGACCTTCGACGGCATCGACCAGGAGAAGGCAGCCATCGGCCATATTGAGCACGCGCTCGACCTCGCCGCCAAAGTCGGCGTGCCCCGGCGTGTCGATGATGTTGATCTTGATGCCTTTATACGTAATGGCGGTGTTCTTGGAGAGAATGGTGATGCCACGCTCACGCTCCAGATCGTTGGAGTCCATGATCAACTCACCAACCTGCTGGTTTTCGCGGAAGACCTTTCCTTGTTTCAGCAATCCGTCGACGAGTGTGGTCTTGCCGTGGTCGACATGCGCGATGATCGCAACATTTCGAATATCGGATCGGGTACGCAGTGCCTGCTGCGTATCAGTGGTGTCTACTGCCTGCATTGTGTTGTACGTAATCCCCTACACTTAACAATAACTTTACATCTACGCTACAAATCGTTCGTATGCCGCGGTATCAACTGTGGTCTAATTCACGTTACCAGGCCACCACCATCGCGTTTTTCGTGCTAGGGGGCATTTGCCGCAACGGGCACACATCCATATAGTATAGCACGTTTGGGTAGGCTCCTACCTGAGGCGCAGACGGACTCGCCGCCCGTTGGATTTTTGATCATTGCCTCACACTCACGCCTATGCTAGAGTGTGCTATAACGTGGCCAGACGTGTACAACACAAGCTACTCACCGGATACAAGCGTACAAATACCAGATGTGCTTATGCGCTCGCATATATGCCTCCTTTCTCTCAAGCATGTCAACCATGCGGGAGCGATGCGAGAAAGAGCACATACTCCGCTCACATGGCTGAAGCAGTAATGAGGGTGTCCGTCTCATGGGAAACGGCGCGGCGGGACCTCAGCAGATGGTCGATGAGGTTCCGGCGGGTGTCGCGCTCATCTAGCATAGACCAGAGCACTTGGGCAACCGGGAGGTCTCTATCGTGAATCACGGCGAGACTGTACGTGATATAGGTGTGGCTGACGCGCGGATGCTACGTATGGCCAAGCCTCAGCCTATCCAGGTGTTGCCCGGAGATCCATCAAGGACTCAGATACCACTTGTTACTCCAAACGCGATAGCACACGAACGCGACGCGGTCGCGGAATTTCTCATCGGTACAGACGCCTATGCGTTCGAATCGGTGAACATACAGGATTTCATCGAAACGATCAATCAATACGCGCGTCTCAGCGTTGAGGAATGCCGTCAACGTACATCCTGGCATGTAAAGGACGTGTCCTTACATGTGAGGCAATTCACATAGGGTTTTGAGCGTATGAGCGGAGCCAACAACGGAGGCAGGCCAGGGGGGCCGCAGCAACAGCGGCCCGCAATGGCGGTTCTCTTCATCGATCCGGACGCGGAAAACGCAGAACGGCTGTCTCGTGCGCTGCGCGGGGTGGGCGCGGTCGCAGTGGTGCCTACGGCGCAGGCAGCGGCGGCGGCTATGGGCGCACGCATGCCCAATCTCATTGTGCTGGAGCTCGACCTACCCGACGCCAGTGGCTTTGATTTGATCACGCACCT
>DASVOW010000296.1:0-3717 GCA_036383155.1 Ktedonobacterales bacterium | reverse complement strand
GCGTTGCCCCCAGTACGGAGAGGCCATCACCTATTGGCCGCTCGCGGAGATGCTGCGCTCGCTCTGCGACTTCACCGCCATGGATGCGCCCGAGGCGGCCCGCGCCAAGCTGCTCGACTGTGTCCGTGACATCCTGCGCACGGCGAATCGCTCAGAGGACCCAGAGGTGCTGGCGGCCTACCTTGGCCATACCATCGGCATCGAGTCCGCCGAGCGGCGACAGGCGCTGCTCCCCGGCGACGCCCAGCAACTACAAGATGGCCTGCTTCGCTCCTGGCGTATCTTCTTCGAGGCATTGGCGAACGAGCGCCCTCTTGTGGTGCTGGTGGACGACATCCACTGGGCCGACGGCGTGCTGCTCGACCTCCTCGAATATGTTGCGACACGCGCCAGCGGCGTGCCATTGCTGCTGCTCTGCGCTGCGCGCCCCGAGCTGCTGGAGAGGCGCCCTGGCTGGGGTGGCGGCAAGCGCAACTACGTCACCATTGGCTTGGAGGCCCTTTCAGCCGTCGATACTGACCAACTGGTGCGAACGCTTCTACCCGGCGACGAGATGCCCGAACAGTTGCGGCGTGGCATCACACGTAAGGCCGAGGGCAACCCCTTCTACGTCGAAGAGATCATCCGCATGCTGGTAGATCGCGGCATCCTTGTGAGCGCGGGTACCCGCCCGGCGAGTTGGCGTGTCGCGCCCGAGTGGGAACGCAGCAAGGAAGTCGAAGACCCTGCCATACCTGATACGGTGCAGGGAGTGCTGGCTGCCCGCCTCGATCTGCTCTCGCCGCGCGAGCGCGATGTCTTGCAGCACGCCTCCGTCATCGGACGCTACTTCTGGCCCACCATCCTGCGTGGGCTGCACCCTCATACTGGAGATGGCCTCGACGACCTGCTCTGCACCCTCCTGGAAAAAGACCTCATCACCAAGAGTGATCGCCCGGAAGCCAGTGTTGCCCCTTCTGGAGAGCCGCTCTACTCCTTCACCCACGCGCTCACGCGCGAAGTCACCTATGCCACGATCCCACGCACGCGACGGGCGCGCGAGCACGAGCGCGTCGCTGAGTGGCTGGAGCAGCTGGCCCGTGGTCGTGAAGCCGAGTTTGCGGACCTGATCGCCCAACACTATCGCGAATACTACGTCCAGGCGAACCTGGCAGTCTCACCCACTAGCGCCCGCCGCCAGCTTGTGCGCGACAAGGTCGTGCGCTACCTGACCCTCGCCGGCGACCAGGCCGCCGCCCGCCACGCCGCAGGCAAGGCCGAGCGCTACTACACCAATGCGCTGGCCATGCTCGAAGAAGATGCCTTGGCCGACGATGTGCCCCGCCGCGTCTCACTGCTGATGAAGCGCGGCGATGCGCGCTGGCTGCAGGTGCACGGCGATGGCGCTTGGACCGATTACCGCGACGCCCTGCGCCTCTGGTCGGCGTATAGCACCTTCACCGTCGACCCGGTGAATCAACCGGCCAACCAACGAGCCACAGGCAGCGCGTCCGGCGCTGGCACTCGCGAGCCCATTGCATCCTCCAGCGACGCTCCATCTGCTAGTGATGCAAGGCACCCAGTCGCCACCATCTCTGCTCCTGTCGCTGCGGATGGCGTCGCTGCCGCGCTCGCGGACGCGCCTGTCCTTCGTGCCACCCAGGTCGCCTTGCCGCTCGACTGGCGCACTATCGGCCTGCGGCTCTACCGGCTACTTGTACAGTTACCCACCCGCTATCCGAGCCTTTTCCAGCAGCCGCCCTCCCACGAGGAGCTGCTTCCATACCTCGAAGAAGGGCTCCATCTGGCTGAAGAGCTCGGTCAGCGCGACTCGCTAGAGGGTGCGGCCCTCCTGACAGCCAAGACCTTCTTCTGGTGGTCCTGGGGCGAGCGCCGAGGTCAACGTGAGTTGCTCGACGCGGTGCGCAGCGCCCGCGAAGCCGTGCGTATCGCCGAATCTCTCGACGACCCAGCCGCCGCCTCCGAGGCGCTGGATGCGCTGGGCAACATCCAGACGGTGACCGCCGACTTGCAAGGCAACCTCGAAAGCCAGACACGCAGGTTACACTGGGCGCGCCGCCTCGACGACGTCAACGAGCTGGTTGACCTCTACGCCGAAGTCTGCACAGCCCACACGCTCGTCGGCGAATACGCGACCGCGGAGCAGCGCGGGCACCATGCGCTCGAATTAGCCGAAGCCGCCGATGCCGATCCTCTGCGTGCGCGTGCCTTGCGCGTTCTGGTGACCTGCACCTTCGAGTGGGATCGCTGGGCAGACGCCGTGAGCCTGGGAAGACAGCTGCAAGCACTCTCCACTCACGCCGACGTTGCGCATTCTGAGCAAGAGCGCTTGGCACTCGTCGCGCTGGCGGTAACGCACGCGCGCCTGGGCGAGCGCGAGGCGGCGGAGCGGATCGAGCAGTTGCTCACTCAGGTGTCCGAGCGCACCCCCGTTCAGTTCATCGAGCACTGCAAGGCGCGGCTTGCACTGGCGCGTGGCGCAACCAAAGAAGCGCGCCAGATACTGCTCGCCGCGCTCGACGTGCGCTCCGGCCGCCTGGCAATGCCCATGCTCCTCGCTGAGTTGGCCGAGCTTGGCGCTCGTGGCGGCGACCACGACTTCTACGAGCGCTTCGGTCCGCAGGCATTGGAGCTGGGCTGGCGCTCCGGCTCGCGCAAGGCGCTGGCACAGGCGACACGCGCACGCGGCATCATGGCCATCGCCGAGCGCGCCTGGGATGACGCGCAATGCGACCTGGAGAGCGCGCTCAAGCGCTACCAGGACCTTGGGACAACCTGGGAGGAAGGCCGCACACACTACGCCCTCGCCAGCTACTATCGTCACCGTGCCAGTGCCGGCGACGACGCCCTCGCGGAACAAGAGCTTGCCCGCGCCCTTGAGCTCTTCGAGTCCCTACACGCCGTGCGCGACATCGCCCGCGCCCGGGCTGCCCTCGCCGGACGTGACGTGCGCCTCCCATAGTTGAGGCGAGATAATAGGATATAATAGACGTGCGGCCCGAGAATGATTCGCAGCACCCAAGGCGAGGAGCCTCATATGACTGTACCTACTGACATCAAGCATATCGTCCGCGATCCAAACTTCTATGGCGGAAAACCGTGCATCGATACATTTAAGATCTCCGTCCATGACATCGCCATACGGTATAACCAGGGCTACACGCCAGAACAGATGACAACCGAGCTTTATCCTGAATTATCCTTGGCGCAAGTGTATGCTGCGTTACTCTACTACGCGGAGCATAAAGAAGAGATCGACCGCCAGATCGCTGAGGAGGCGGCTGACATCAAAGCACGAGCAGCAGCCGATATGTCTCCACTTGCTCAACGGATTCGAGCGGCTATCGCGGAACGCAAGCGGCAACTCGGCGTAGAGGATGCGTGACCGCCTCGTTTATTGTGACTGGTAACGCCCACCATAGTTGTGCTCTCTAACATTCCTCTAGCACAACTCCTATGCCCCTCTAACACACCTCCTATGCGCATCTAATGCGGCGTGAGACATACTAACCTGCGGAACGTGACACGTCCTCGCCCGCATACACAGCACGACACACACCGTCTCGCGAGCGTGGGGTGTCGAATATGACTATGACGCCTCTGCGTCTCTCATCAAGATTGCGAGTCAGAGTGGCAAAGCAAAGCACCAAACCAACACCGATTAGGAGGGTATCAGACGTGGCTAGCAAGATCCGCCCTGTTGGCGATCGCGTGGTC
>DASVOW010000295.1:0-4306 GCA_036383155.1 Ktedonobacterales bacterium | reverse complement strand
GCAGGACAGAGATCGCGATGGCGGCCCAAAAAGCCCAGCGGCGCAGCCCCCACAACCCGTTGGCTACGACCACATAGGCGACTCCGAGTATCCCGTGAATGATCAGCACGGCGATAGCGGCAGGCGGGTTGACGTGCCTGCCCTGGATGGTCGGGGAGGTGAAGCCCAACAGCCCAAGGACCGCCACGCCGATCGAGATGAGTCCCGAAAAAAAAGTCAGCAGCGCGATGAACGTTACGCCGCCAGGCCGCGCATTCGGATCGTGCGAGAGCATATTGTCCATATTCGTCTCCTGTCCTACTTCCCGGCAGCCGAGCGCTTCCATGAGTCAGGTCTATGGCCAAGGCATAGCCAGTCTAAAGGGTGTGATCACAGACTAGACGATGCAGACGTGCGGCACCTCATGCCAAGCGCGAGTCCTAACGGCGAGAGGCGCGATCATCCTATGGAGAGGGCCGGCCTATCCTAAAGTGCTGCTTGAGCGCGGAAACTCTTCACTGTAAGGAGAACCGTTTCCGCAGGGTCATAGTCAAAGCGTGGTCCGAGGAGCAGTGCGTGAGCGAGCGTAAATACATCAAATTAAGCATGCAGAGATATGCCCTACAGCGGCGATCAAGGCAGTCAGACCATCACGCCACCAGATGCGACTCCCTATCACCTCTCGCTGCATATCGCAGGTGGCGTGTGCGGCATGCGCTCAACGATCTCGGTTACATGGTTCGCGGCTCCATCCTCATTCTGAGTCGGACGGCTGTATCATATGCTGCTGCACCAGAAATTCATGTTGGCTGTTGACGATCGTCATGAGCAGGTTGCTGAAGCTAGGGAACGTTTTTCGAAACCCTGTCTGGCCTGAGTCCTCTAAGTAGTAATACACCGGCGGGTCATCCCCCTCTGACGTGCGGAAGAAGGAGAATTGATAGCCTTGATGCATGGAGAACACAACAGCATCCTCTGGCAGCTTCTGAGGAAAGTTGTCTTCGCTTAGCAACTGCTCTGCCCCATCCCGATTGTCAAAGACATCCGCATAGAAGCAGTCGGTCCCTCGCTCGAATCTCCCTGCACCATGTCCTATCCACAACAAGTACTCCTTGTAGGCCTGTGGCAGCGTCACACCGAGATGGCGCTCCAATATCTCTACCTCGCGCTCTGAACAGGGCAACATTTCTGCCGGGGAAACGAAGCCTAGCGCAGCCAGTCGCGCTCGCACCGCATCCAAATACATTCTCGGACTCCTTATGGGCTCTTCTTTATGGCCTCCCCGCCAGCCGCGAAGATAACGAACCATCCCCCGCCGCCCCACAACACGTCGAGCCTGTAGCATCCCGCATGCGTGATGGCGACCGTAGCGGGCGTGCCCACCCAGCTATCACTGGCCGGGCTTGCGGGAATGATGAGCACCTGCGAAACAGGCCTTCCGCCCTGACTGGTCCACCACGCAATCTCACCGGTCGCACTATCCGTCAGATACACTGTCACCTCAGGGTGTTCCTTCGGACCGACCTGCCAGATCAGCGTCAGTTGCGGGTATGGATTCTCAGCATCTGGTTGCGAGAGGTAGGTGGGATTCTGCGGCAGATAGCCCTCAGGCACCCACACCGGCGACCGCCCAAACAGCTGCACGGGAGGATTGAATCCCACCAGTTGCGTGCGGGTGCTTTCGAGCGATTCTGCAGCCGGGCAATCGGCCGGAGGAGGCAGCAGCAGTCGGGGAGGCGCTGGCGTTGGGACGCTTGGAGTCGCGGTCGGCGCCACGATACGTGTGGGCGTTGGCGCAAACACGCGAGCCGGCAGGCCGCGCAGTCCACCGGTCAGTGTGTGGTCCAGCATGTAGCCCAGCGCAGCCACCACGACCACCGTCGTCACCATCACACGCACCCACGGCCTGCGAAGTGTAGCGCTGACCGGCCCGCGCCGTCTTGGCCCGCTGACAGCCAGATGCTCGTCCGCCAGCGGCTCAGTCGCGACATCGTGCTCCGAAACGGCATCGGACCCATCAGGAACATCATCCACGCGCAACACACCTCCAATGCCACACCGCATACCATGCGCCCAGTGTACCGCCCTGCCCAGCTGATGTCCAGCGCACCACCAGCCCTTGGAGTTCCTGCTCCTGTCACACCCGCCAGGATTACCGTTTTCACATATTCGGGTATATGCGGGCCAATTTTGTCCGTTTTTTCCAGTACAATGAGAAGAAAGCGCGGGCGGCTGCCCTGGAACGCGCATCTGGATTGGCAGCAAGTGCCATGAACAACGGAACAGCATGCGTAGTGATTGATAGGTAGCTCATACCGGCTACCAGCTACCACGCACACCTGGAATGTTGTAGAAAGGTCAGTGCCAGCTCAGTGCATGCATGGTCGGCTCGACGCTGCATGACACTGCATGACACTGCCCGAGACCACGCCGGCGCCATCGAGCGTTTACGCAATGCCCTCACAGGCAATTGGGAGGACAGGACCGCATGACTGGACAGATGATCGACTTCGACACCGCGGGAACGCCCGCGTCTGGCTACCTCGCCACGCCGGCTGCCACAACTGAATCAGGGGCGCCAGCGGTGATCGTGCTGCATGCGTGGTGGGGCCTGACCGAGCCGTTTCGCCAGGTCTGCGATCGGCTGGCGGAGGCCGGCTTCGTGGCCCTCGCCCCCGACCTCTACCGCGGCAAGACTGCCACCACAGTCGAGGAAGCGCAATCACTGGCCTCGGCACTGAATCAGCAGGAGGAGCGGGTGCGCGGCGACATCCAGGGGGCGATACACTACCTGCGCCAACACGGACAACACGCCGCGACTGCCGCGACCAATCCTAACGACGGTCGCGGCAAGCTCGCCCTAATCGGATTCTCGCTGGGCGGCGCCTACGCGCTCGACACGTCCGTCAACCTGCCCGAGGAGATCGCCGCCGTCGTGATCTTTTACACCACCTACCCTGGCCTGGACTATCGCCGCGCGCAGGCCGCCTACCTCTTCCACTTCGCGGAGAACGATCCCTTCGAGCCGGCGGAGTCGGTTGCGGCGATGGAGCACGATCTTCAAGCTGCCGGCAAGCAGACTACCTTCTATACCTATCCTGGAACCACGCACTGGTTCTTCGAGGCCAACCGCCCGGATGCCTACGACGCCGAAGCCGCTGCCCTCGCGTGGGAGCGCACCATTGCCTTCTTGAACACCGAGTTGCGTCGAGCCTGAGAGCATCTCTAGCGATACCAGAAGGAGGGCACATGGAGACCTTGTGGAGCACCGCACTGTGGCGGCAGTTCGGCGCGGCCATCGACATGCTCGAAGACGCCCTGAAAGCTTGCCCGGAGGCGCTGTGGCAAGAGCGTCTCTGGCGTGACCCCTCGCCACCATGGTTCCCGCCGCAATTCGCGGAGTTCTGGTATGTTACCTTTCATGCGCTTGTCTGGCTCGACCTGTATCTCTCAGGCGTCCCGGAGGAGGAATTTGCTCCCCCCGCTCCCTTCGCCCAAGGGGAGCTCGATTCTGCGGAGGCAACGCCCGAACAGCCCTACACCAAGGAGGAGCTGCACGCCTATCTCGCGTCATTGCGCCAGAAGTGCCACGCCACCCTGTCCGCGCTGACGGACGAGCAGGCGGGCCGGCCGGTCGAGTATCCCTGGTCAAAGGGGCAGCCCATCAGCTTTCTGGAGCTGCAACTCTACAATCTCCGCCACGTCCAGGAGCACGCGGCCCAACTGAGCCTCTTCCTTGGCCAGCGCGCCACCCCCGCCGCGGACCTCGACTGGGTCCCGCGAGCGCAGGAGGACGCTGGCACCCAATAGGCGCGTGCAGAACCCGCAAGCCGTCTGGGTCACCTGTGCATGCCCACCGTGCCTTGCACCACGCGCCCCTAACAGGCGTCCGCGTCCGGGCTCGCCGTTCCCGAACACACCACGCCACACCAGGAGATGAGAGATACATGCCTGACGACAACTTCACACTCACCACGTTCTACACCTCCTGGAAAACGTACCAGGATCGCCTCACCACAGCGCTCGCGCCGCTCACCGCTGATCAGCTCGCGCTGCGCCCCACGCTGGGCCTGCGCTCCATCGGCGAGACAGCCCTCCACATCATCGGCTGCCGCATGTACTGGTTCACCGAATTCCTTGGCGAGGACGGCGGCGAGGAGCTAAAGGCGTACGCGCGTTGGAACGAGCTAGCGCTGGCGCCTGGTGCGCCCGTCCCACCTGCCGCCGAGCTGGCCCAGGCCCTCGGTCGCACCTGGCAATTGATGGCCGATTGTCTCGCCCGCTGGAGTCCCGCCGACATTCGCCAGACCTTTCCCGACGAGGTGGA